>JANNVG010000744.1:0-4756 GCA_031414395.1 Fimbriiglobus sp. | reverse complement strand
GGGGGGTGGGGTCTTTCGGCCCTGTGGAGGCCGGTCTGGCCGTGCCCGGGGTGGGGGGGCGGGATCCCCCGCCGCATCCGGGTCGGGGTGAAGACAGGACTACTGGTACAGCCCCACGTCGGTCGCCTCGGCCAGCTTCCGCATCACCCACCACGCCCCGCTCCGCCACTGGCAGAACACCTTCACCGACACCAGCGTGCCGGGGCGGATGCTCGCGTCCGGGTCGAGGATCTCCACTTCCACCAGGTACGTCGGGGCGACCGGCGTCACCTCCTGGCCGTCCGCCCCGCCCTGCGTGACGGCCAGCGGCCCGCCGCCCCGCTGGGTGAGCTGGATCGGGATCTGCGGCCCGCCGTTCCGCTGCCCCTCCTGCACCGTCACCGGCGGCAGGCGGCTGATCCGCCCCTTGTACACGCGGTCGTGTCGCCCGGCCACGTGGACCTCGACGGCCAGTTCGCCGTCGCCCGGCTTGTCCTCTTGCAACAGGCGGTAGGTCATGGACGACACCGGCAGCTTGACGATCAGCTTCTCCGGGTCGCCCACGGTCATGACGATCCGCCCGTTGCGGTCGTTGGTGTCGTACTGCTTGTCCACGTCCGTGCCGCGGGGCACGCCCATGGCCGCCCCGTCCCGCGGGCTGAGCAGTTTGGTCACGACGGCGTTCTGGCGGGTCAGGCGGGTCCGCTCGTTCAGCTTGGTGTTCAACTGCAACTGCGCCTCGTCGGCCTGCGCCTTCAGCGCGTCGCGGCTGTTCGGCCCGGCGGACGCGGCCTCGGCCGTCAGTTGCCGCACGCGGGTGTCGTACCCGGCGATCTCGGCCGACAGGCGGTCCATCTCCTGCTCGTACTCCAGGCTGCGGAACTCGGCCAGCAGCCGACCTTTCGTCACCCGCTCGCCCTCGGCCACCTCCACCCGCAGCAGCTTGCTGTTGTCCGGGGCGGTGAGCGGGGTGGCGTGGGCCGGGTCGAGGGCCACCAGCCCGGCGTCCACCACGCGGCTCACCGGCAGCGGCAGGAACAGGAACAGCAGCACGACCAGCACTGCCACGGCCAGGGTGATGTACACCCGGTTCTTCTTCATGTCGGGCAGCCTCCCGCGTTGGCGGACGTTCTTGATCATTCGGATGGCCGGCCAGATGAACATGGACGCCAGGGACAGGATCGCCAGCATCCGGCTGAGCACCTTCAACTTCGGGTCGAGGAACCCGCTCAGGAACCAGATGATGCCGAACGTGACCACCCAGCGGTACACCCAACTGCCGACCGCATAGACGACGAACAGCACCCGCCGGCTGGTCGCCATGTACGGCTCGGGCGGGGTCTCCACGCCCAGGCACTTGCTCAGGAACAGGTTGTTCAGGTACTTGTTGGCCCGGTCGCGGAGGTTGGGGATCTCCAGCCAGTCGGCCAGCATGTAGTACCCGTCGAACCGCATGAGCGGGTTGGCATTAAACACCACCGTGGACACACTGCACAGCACCATCAGGCACATGGCCACGTTGTTCACCACCGGCAGGTGGGGGGTGTACCACCACACGAAGGTGCTGACGGCGGCGATCACCAGTTCCACGTAGATGCCGGCGAAGCTGATGACGATCCGCTTCCACTTGTCGGCCACCGTCCAGGCGTCGGTCACGTTGGCGTACAGGGCCGGGCTGAAGCACATGAGCAGCACGCCCATCTCGTGGCACTCGCCCTTGTACGCCTTACAACTCAGCCCGTGCCCGAACTCGTGGATCACCTTCACCACGCCCAGGCTGAGCCACATGTACAGTACCGTCTTGTACGCGAAGAACTCCTGGTACGCCGGCATCTTGTCGTAGAAGGTCTGGAAGTGAATGGTCACCTGGAACAGGGCGGCCAGCATGAGGCCGACGCTGGCGAAGAAGAACGGCCAGGTGAAGATCCACCACAGCCCCTTGTGCATCCACGTGAGCAGGCGGTCGGGGTCGAAGACGGGCACCTTGTAGTACAGGATGTTCGACAGGGCGGCGAACTTCTGCATCCGCCGCTGCTTGGCCCGCCGCTGGAACAGGTGCTTGCCGGTGCCCGCCTGCTCGTGCTGCACCAGCCCGGCCGTCACCAGCTGGCGGGCGAACGCCTCCAGGTCCTGGAACTCCAGGCGGTGCGGCCGGAACTCGTCCTCGAACCGCGTCCGCACCTCCTCCATGGAGTGCCCGCCGTCGAACAGGCTGAAGACGAAATACTCCTGCGTGTTGAAGCGGTAGTACCGCAGGCAGACGGGGTCTTTGACCACGTGGAACCGCTTGCCCTCGTACCGCTGCTCGACGTGCTGGAGGTCCGGCCGCACCTTCAGCCGCACCTGCTTCCGCCGCTCGACGGGTCCGTCGGTGTGCGTGCTCATGGGTTTCGCTTGTCCCCCTCTCCCTCAAGGGGAGAGGGGAACCAGAGTGATCACTTGCCGGCGACCGGGTTCACGACCAGCGGCGCCACCGCCTTCGGCTGCGGCGGCAGGGGCAGCACCGGCATCGGGCCGGGGGGCAGCGTCTTGGCGGTGCGGTCGATCACCAGCCGGGCGGTGCCGCGGTCTTGCAGTTGGCCGTCGAACTTGCCGCCGGGGTTCTCCACCTCCACCCGCAGCACGGCCGTCGTCTGGTCCGGGCGGGTGATGGACACCAGCTTGCCGGGCAGGGCCAGTTGGTCGGCCGGCGGGAGGGTCCAGAAGTGAACGCCGCCGGTCTGGGTGCCGACGGCGACGAACCGGTGCGCCGGGTCGGGGCTGAAGGCGGCGCACGAGACGGCCGTGCGGTCGGGCGTGGCCAGCCGCTTCTGCTCGGCCCCGCGGCCGGTGGCCGACAGCGACCACAGTTGCAGCTCGCCCTTCGCGTCGGCGTCGCCGGCGCCGGTCAGCACCTGCTTGCCGTCCGGCCCGAACAGGGCCAGGCCGCTGAACCGCTGCCCGCCGCCGGTGTTCAGCAGGCTGCCGGTCACGTTCTGGTCGGCCAGGTTCACCAGGTCGATCTTGCCGGCGTTCTGGTCGAACAGCACCCGCCCGCCGTCGGCCGACACGCCCAGCACGTCCACCGCGCCGGAGCGGTGGTCGAACGTGCGGAGCAGGCTGGCCCCGTCGCTGCCCAGCGTCCACACGCGGATGGCCTTGTCGCGGCACACCGTCACCAGCGTACACTGCGGGGTGAAGTGGACGGCCTTCACGTCGTCCCGGTGGTCGGCCGGCAGGGCGTACTTCTTCTTCTTCCCGCTCACGTCCCACACGAACACGTCGCGGCCGGCGGCCGTCGCCATGTACTGCCCGTCGGCCGAGAAGGCCACCGCCCCGACGCCCTGCCCGTGCGCCTCCTCGAACTCGTGGGCCGGCTTGGTCGGCAGTTGGCTCAGGTCGGACACGTCCCACAGCCGCACCTTGCCGTTCTGGTCGCCCGTGGCCACCAGCCGCGAGTCCCCTTTCGCCACCGCCGCCACGCACCGCACGGCCGACCCGGTCGGGTGCGACAGGTTGTGTTGCGTCTTCGTCTCGGCCGTCGCGTCCCACACCTTGGCCGTGCCGTCGGCCGACGCCGACACCACCACCGGGCGGGTCTTGCCGCCGGCGGTCCAACTGAACACGGCCAGGCCCGTCACCTCCTGGCGGTGGCTGGCCGTGTACGGCTCGGGCCGCAGCACCCGCACCGGCTCGACGCTCACCGGCAGCGGCAGCCGGTTCTCCAGTTCGGTCGCCACCTCCTGCGACACCTTCGCCTCGACGCGGAAGCGGCCGGTGTTCTGCACTTCCAGGATCGGCTCGCCCGCCTTCACCACCACCCCGCGGGGCCGCAGCACCCGCACCACCTTGCCGTCGAACGGGCTGAGGATGTCGTGCCGCTGCTTGCGGTCCACCGCCTTCGCCGTGTCGCCGGTCAGCTTCACGTACTCCTGGAACAGGCGGGCGTTGGTCACCTTGGCCTGCACGTTCTCGAGGCGGTAGCGGATCTTCTCCAACTCGGACACACTCGGCCCGAGCTTCTCCATCTTCTCGATCATCCCGGCGTACTCCGAGAGCGACGCCTCCGACTGCGCCAGCGCATTCTTGGCGGCGCTCGCCGACTCGACGAGCGAGTCCTTCTCCAACGACGCCTGCGAGTTGTCCAGGCTGGCCAGCACCTGCCCCTGCTTCACCACGTCGCCGTCCACGATCCGCACGTGCTTCCAGTCCGCCTTCCGCGGGTGGCCGATCAGCCGGTCGGCGTCTTTCGCGGCCGGCAGGTTCAGTTTGACGGCGTCTTCGATCGGCGTGGCGACCAGTTCGAGCTTGCCGTCCACTTCGGCCGACAGGGTGATCGTCTCGTCGAACTGCACCAGCGCCTGCGAGGCGACGATGGGTTCGGGGCCGGTGGACCCGGCGACGACGACGGCCGCGGGCGCGGGCGGGTACAGCGAGGCGCCGATGTTGACGGGGGCGGCGGCCGTGCCGGTCGGCTTGGTGACGGTCGGTTTGCCACACGCGGCCACGCCGAGGGCGGCGACGGCGACGGCGGCGGGGGCGAGCCAGCGGCGGAGGGTGCGAACGCGGGTCATGGGAAGTCCTCGCTCTGAGGTGTTCTGTTCGCTCCGCGAGCGGTCTGTTGGAACCCGCTCGCGGAGCGAGCAGAACACTGCATGAGGGTGGGTGCCCGGTCGGGGTGCGAGCGGGCGGGGTGCGGTGAGGGTGGCCGCCGCGGAGAGCCAGTGGCGTCGGTCGGCCGGGGGTTGCTGGGGGGCGAACGGTCGCCCAAATCTGTAGCCGGGGTCTGTGACCCCGG
>JANNVG010000743.1:0-4062 GCA_031414395.1 Fimbriiglobus sp. | reverse complement strand
CCCGCCCTACACGCCACATCCCGGTTTGCGTTGATGTCTTGCTGTTGTCGCCCTCTGTGAGGCCGGTCCTGACGGGGGACACCCACCCCGGCGACAGCAAGACATCAACGCAACCTGGTCTCACCCCTCGGCCGGAACGGGCGTGTCGGGGGTGGGCACCGGCGGGGGTGGGAGCATCGCCGGGCGGGCGCGGGCGGGGCGGGGCACCGCCGGGGGCGTTTGCAGGTCGCGGGCCAACCGCTCGGCCACGCCCTCGTTGGTGATGCCCCCGCGGATGAGGGTGTTCAGTCCGGGTCCGGCCCGCTCCTTCTCCTCCCACTCGGCCTGCGTACACACCGCATTCCGGCCGGGCTGCTTGACCGTCGAGATCGTCTGGTACACCACCCACACGGTGTTCTCGTTGTCGCGCATGGCCACCCCTCCTGTGTCGTCTCGCAACCGGCGACTGTATCACGCCGCGGGCGAATCCCCTCACGGCAAATGGGAATTCGCGGCCGAATCGCGCCGACCGCCCGATTCCCCTCGATTCCACTGGACTCACGTCGCGCGGCGGATAGTGTCGGTATACCGGGCGACCGATGCGTCACCCGCGACGCCGAACCGACCACAGCCCCATTCCTGCCCGATTTCGCTGCCGCGTGCGGAGGTCCGCCTCGCGGCACTGGTCGAGATCGCACGACCGGAGTTGTCGCCCGCCGCGGGCCTCCCCGCCGGGTTCGTTCGTCCGCCCGCAGTCGGCTCCGCCGGCCGGGTCCGGCATCGACCCGCAACCCGGCAACGGGTTTGAGGGCGACACGACATGGCCACCCTGTTCGTCGGCAACTTGGCGATGAGTACCACCGACGCCGACCTGATGGAGTTGTTCACCCCGCACGGGGAGGTGGCGTCGGCGAGCGTGTCGGTGGATCGCAACACCGGCCGCAGCCGCGGGTTCGCCCTGGTGGAGATGACGAGCGGGGCGGACGCGGCGATGCTGGCGGTGAACGGCAAGGCGGTGAACGGGCGGCGGCTGGCGGTGAACACGGCCACCCCCCGCCCGATCCGCCCGTCGCCACTTGTGAAACTGCCCTCCTGAATTGAATCCGTCGGCGCACTATGATACCTCACCCCACGCCACACCTCGGCGGGGGCACACGGGAGAACGAATGAGTATTCGGATGCGACTCCACCAGCAGGAACACATCGCCGCCGCCCTGCGGCGGTTCAAGAAACTGCTCGAGCGGAGCGGAGTGAAGCGGGAGTTGCGGGCGCACGAGTACTACGAGAAGCCGTGCGAAGCCCGCCGCCGCAAGCTGTCGGGCAAGAAGCGGGCGATCGCCAAGGCGCGGGCGGCCGGCACCGGCACTTGACAACGCTCGAGTCCGTGAACACCGCCGTGGAAGACGACTCGTGAAACTGCCGCTGTACGTCGGCAACCTGTCGTTCGGGACGACCGAGCAGGATCTCAAGGAACTGTTCGGGCGGTTCGGGCAGGTGCTGAGTGCGCAAGTGGTGATCGACCGAGCCACCGGCAACAGCCGCGGGTATGCGTTCTTGCTGATGGACGGCGGCGGCGAAGAGGCCATTCAAGCCCTTCACTCCGCCGTGTTCCAGGGACGTGCCCTGACGGTGAACGTGGCCAGTGGGCGGTGGTGGAACACCCAGCGACCCCGTCCCACAACTTGAACAGTGTGAACCCTGCCCGGCTGTCGCCGCGGCGGGGTTTTTTCGTGCCCGCCAAGCAGGCGACCGGCGCGACGTGAGTCCGCCGGTTCGTGGCGACCCCGGCCCGTAAGGGCCGCGGGTGGCGAGTCCAGCCACCTGAGCGCGCCACCCGCCGACCTTGCGGTCGGGGTTCGCCACGAACCAAGCCACCGGCGGACTCACGTCGCGCCGTTCGCCGTCCGATCCGCCTTGAAAGTATTCGGACGGAATTCCGAAATTCGGGTAGTATCGGTGGCGGGTGGCGGGTAGTGTACTTCCACGGTGGGGACCGAGACCCCCGCCGCGACGCACGAAGCCTTCACCTCCGACCCGACCGATCCTGTTTGCGCCTCCGAGTTCACCTCCGAGACCGCGACCGAACCGCTCGACCAGGACCGCGAAGCCTCTCGCACGGGTATCGACCCGCGTCGGGATTTCGTCGTCTCACCCCCGGCACCGGCCGACGGGTGAACTCCGCACGCGGCCGAATCGCGGCCGCTAAAGGTGATTCGTGAGCACGAAACTGTACGTCGGCAACCTGGCCTTCGGTACCACTGACCAGGACCTGATGGAACTGTTCGGGCGGTTCGGGCAAGTGGTGAGCGCACAAGTGGTGACCGACCGGGACACCGGCCGCAGCCGCGGGTTCGCGTTCGTGGAGATGGCGAGCGGCGCCCAGGAGGCCATCCAGGGCACCAACATGAACGAGTTCCAGGGCCGTAACCTGACGGTGAACGAGGCCAAGCCGCGTGAGTCGCGTGGCGGCGGCGGCGGCGGTGGTGGCGGTTACGGTGGCGGCGGCGGCGGCGGTGGCCGCGGCGGGTACGGCGGCGGCGGCGGCGGCGGTGGTGGCGGCAAGCGGGGCGGCTACTAACCCGTTCCGACAATTTGAACAGTGCGAACCCCGCCCGGCTGTTGCCGCGGCGGGGTTTTTTCGTGCGCACACGTCCGCCCGCGCCTGTTGTCTCACCGCGTCTTCAATTCCGCGGGGTATGTTCCAGCCACGTCACGGGGGTTCGCCATGTGTACCCGCTCTCGCGTTCTGCTGCTCGCGTCGGTCGTCGCCCTCGGCGGCTGGCTGTGGGTCGGGTCGAAGCCGTTCGCCCCGCCGCCCGCGGTGGCCGACGAGTTCACCGTCTCCGGCCCGTTCACCCACGGCAACCTGACGGTGTTCCTGCTCCGCGGCCCGGACGCCGAACGCTCGCGGCCGGTGCTGGGACTCGATGAGGCGCTCGCCCGCCAGTGCGCCGTCGTCCACGAGACCGGCAGCGTGAACGAGTTGGTCGTCGAGAACACGTCGGAGGAAGACGACTTGCTGCTACTGAGCGGCGACATCGTGAAGGGCGGCAAGCAAGACCGCGTGCTGCAAGCGACGATGATCCTGCCGCCGAAGTCGGGCAAGGTGCCGGTGCGGTCGTTCTGCGTCGAACAGTCGCGGTGGACGAACCGCGGCGGCGAACATGTCACCCGATTCGGTGGGAACACGGCGACGATTGCCGGGAAGGAACTCAAGCAGGCGGTGCAGGTGGCCGGCAGTCAGGGGGCGGTGTGGCACAACGTGCAAGCGCAGCAGGCCGCGCTCAGCCGGACCGTCGGCACGACGGTGAACAGCGCGGCCTCGCCGACCAGTTTGCAACTGACACTGGAGAACGACCAGCTTCAAGCCGAAGTGGCGAAGTTCCGCACGGCGATCACGACGAAGGTGGGCGACCCGGCCGGGGTGGTCGGGTTTGTGATGGTGGTGAACGGGCAAGTGACCGGGGCCGAGGCGTTCGGCTCGCACGCGATCTTTCGCAAGGCGTGGACGAAGGCGGTGAACGCGGCCGCAGTGGAGGCCGTCGCCGCGAGAGAGAACCGCACCTTCACGGAGATGACCAGTGCGGGAGTGCGGACATTTTTGGCACGAGCTGGCAATGAGGAGCGCGAGACGGTGAACACCCTCGTTGAAGCACCGGATGAGCCCAGGGAATTGAGCATGACCCTGCACCTGCCGGGCGTGGATCCGTCGCCTACACCATTCAACCCATTCATGCCCGCTCCGACTGAAGTGAACCCCTTGCGGGGCGTGCCGATCCGCGTGCGGTCGAGGATTCTCGACAATACTGCCTCGCTCGGGGTCACGCAGAATGCGGCGGACAATCTGTCACCACAGCCGGGTTCACCTGCCAAAACCGCCGTCGTCGAGTACCGCGAGCCGGGAGGGGCGGTCATTCACCGAAGCTTCCTGCCGCGGTGATTTCGTAGGGCGAGCGAAGAAATGGAACCGCGAGTGCCGGACGGGTGGCCGACTCTCGCCGAGAGTCGGAGAGGGGGCATAGCGAGTGTGTCACCCGTGGAGCGAATGTAGGCGCTTCACGCGCTCCACGCGGGCTTCCCAGG
>JANNVG010000742.1:0-3131 GCA_031414395.1 Fimbriiglobus sp. | reverse complement strand
CACCGGCGGACCCGCCCGCGGTTTTCGCTTCGCCCCGAGGTCCACCCCGATGGCGGGTCAGAACCCCTACATCACGAAAGCGAAAGTGTCGCTGCCCACCCGCCCGTTCACCGTCACGTTCCTCGTCGAAGAGACGGGCGAGACGAAGAGCGTGACCGTCGATCCGACGAAGATCCCCTACGGCCGCACGGGGGAGCCGGGCAGCATCATGGACCTGGCCGAGGCCGCCGGCGTGGACGTCGAACACTCGTGCGGCGGGGTGTGCGCGTGCGCCACCTGTCACGTGTATGTGACCGACGGGCTGACCACCTGCCCGGCGGCCACCGACAACGAAGAGGACATGCTCGACACCGCCCGCGCCGTCACGCCCGAGTCGCGGCTCAGTTGCCAGTGCGTGCCGAACGGCACGAGCGACGTGAGCGTGACCATCCCGGCGTGGAACAAGAACCTGGTGAAGGAAGGGCACTGAGCGTTCGTCACGGCGACCCGCGGGAGCGGCCCGCGTTCGGGTGAAGGGGTGTCGGCCCCCGAAGTCGCGGCCCGCTCCGCAGGCGGAACCCGAAACCGCCGGCCGTGCGGGCCGCGACCTGCCGCGAGGCGCCGCGCCGGATCGAGAGCCACTTCAGCACTCGATGTACTTCGACTTGTCAATCTTCATCAGGTCGAGCATGTTCGCCTGCTTCGACTTGGCGTAATCGAAGTGGTCCGACCCGCCGAGCAGGACGGTGCCCGCGAACGACTTCATGTCGGTGGTCAGGTACCGATTCGTCATGTGCTCGTTCCGGACCTTCAGCACCGCTTCGTCGCTCAACGGCGGGTACCGCTTGCGGCCGCGGTCCCGGGTGGGGTCCACGCTCACGTCGTAGCAGAACACGAGTACGCCGTGCCGGACGGCGTGCTGCATCAGGTCGCGGTACGTGATGACCGGCACCGGTCGGCCGTTCAGTTCGTTCTGCCGCTCGAGCATCGCGTATGCGAACTCGACGGCCGCGCTCATCGTCCCCTCGCTCTGCCCCTCGATGGCGTACTTGACGGCCGTGCCGTCCACCGTCGGCGTGGCGAGCGTCTGGAGGTTCTGCTCCATCGTCTGCCCGTTCCCGAGCGTGCTGTTCGGCTGTTCGGTGAACATCCGCTCGACCAGGCCGGCGGCGATCAGGTCCCACACGATCGCCCGCGCCACCGGCTCGACGTGACTCTCCCCGAACACCACCACCCCCTGACTGAGCAGCACTTTGGCCGCCGCCAACTTCTCCTCCGCCTTGACGCGGAGCAGCTCGTCCTTAATGCAGTCGGTGATCTTCCCCACGAGTGTTCCCCTCTCGACGTGTCGCAGGTGGCGGGCGATGGGTCGTCATCTGTACGGTGCCCTTCGACCACTTCTTTCATTCCGGCACGTGATCCCGATCACTCCCACGAGTCGCGGCAAGGTGTCGGCCACTACACTTCCCCCATGCCCCGCCGCCTGCTCCCTGCACTGCTCCTGCTGCTGCTCGCCGGCCCGCTCCTCCCGCCGGTGCTGACCGAGCTGTTCCGCCCCGGCGCGTTCGCCGCCTTCGCCGAGTGGGACCGCCTCGCCTCGCTCCTCGTCAACACCGCCCTCCTCGCACTCATTGCCGTCGCCGTCGCCGTGCCGCTCGGCTCGCTGCTCGCCGTGGTCGTCGCCCGCGGGCCGACGCTGCCCGCTCGCGTCCTTCGCGCCGCCGTGCTGGTCGGGCTGGCAGTGCCGCTGCCGGTCACGGCCGTCGCGTGGCAGGTGGTGCTCGGCAGTTGGCTGCCGGGCATGGCCCTCGAACCGGGGGCCGTGGCGTGGCGGGCGTGGAACACCGGCCTGCTGCCGGCCGGGTGGGTTCACGGCATGGCGGCGGTGCCGTGGGTGGCGTGGATCGTCGGCGGGGTGCTCGCCCGCACCGATCAGATTCTGGAAGACGACGCCACCCTCTGCGGCGGGCGGTCGGCCGTGCTGTGGCGGGTGGTGCTGCCGCGGGCGGGGCTGGCGGCGGTCGTGTCGGCCGGGTGGGTGGGCGTGCAGACGGCCACCGAAATCCCCATCACCGACTCCATGATGGTCCGCACGTTCGCCGAGGAGGTGTACACGCAACTGGTCGGCGACCTGTCGCGGGTGGGGGCGGCGGTGGCGGTCACGCTGCCGGTGTGGGCGGCCGGGGCGGTGGTGGGCGTGCTGGCCGTCCGCCGGGTGCGGGTGTCCGCCGACGTGCAGCTCGCCCGCCCGCTGGTCGGCTGGGGCTGGGTGGTCGCCGGCGGGGCGGTGGTGCTGCTTTGCCTCGGCGTGCCGCTGGTTGCACTGCTGGTGAAGGCGTCGGCGGGCGGGTTGCTGGCGAACCTGTCGAACGCGGTGTTGGCGAACTGGCAGGTGATCCTCACGAGCGTGCTGTGGGCGGCGGTGGCGGGGGTGGCGACGGCGTGGCTGGCGTGGCGGGCGTGCTGGCACGCCGCCCGCAGTCGCGGGTTCGCCGGGCTGCTGGCGGCGGTGTGCGTGTTCCTCTTCCTGGCGCCGGGGCCGGTCGTCGGGTTCGCGCTGAAGTGGGTCGCCCTTCAACTGGTGCTGCTCGAAGATGCGGCGCTCGGCGGGCGGCACGCCGGGCCGGTTCACCCGCTGGCGGTCGCGCTGTGGGAGCCGGCATCACCGCTGCTGGTGCTGTGGGCGGTGGTGGTGCGGCTGTTCCCGCTGGCGTGCGCGGTGATCTGGCCGGCCGTGCGAGCCATCCCGAAGGAGTTGACCGAAGCGGCGGCGCTCGACGGCGGGAACGAGTGGCGGTGGGTGGTCGCCCCGCTCACGTGGCGGGGGTTCGCGGCGGCGGCGGTGGGAGTGACGGCGCTGGCGGTGGGCGAGGTGAGCGCGGCGAAAGTGGTGGCCCCGCCGGGGTACGACTCGTTCGTCCTGCGGCTGTTCGCGCAGATGCACTACGGGGCGGAGGCGACCGTGGCGGCGCTGGCGGTGGTGCAGGTGGCGTTCACGAGCGGGCTGATGCTGGCGGGCATGTGGGTGGTGGGAAGGGAGGCGGACCTCACCCCCCGCCCCCCTCTCCCAGGGGAGAGGGGGTGTTCAACACGTCCAACCGCCCTGTCGTCGCCGGGAGCTTGCGACCGGGTTGGCCTCACGCGGTCGCAAG
>JANNVG010000741.1:0-4713 GCA_031414395.1 Fimbriiglobus sp. | reverse complement strand
GGTGAACAGCGGGCGGAAGTCGTACTTGCCCAGCGCTTCCGCGGCCCCTTGCAGGCGGTCGCAGATGCACACCACGCGGGCCACCGTCGCCCCCTTCGCCTCGACCGCCTCGATCGCCTTCACCACGCTCCCGCCGGTCGTCAGCACGTCGTCGATCACCACCACCACGTCGCCGGCGCTCACCTGCCCCTCGACCAACTCCAGGCTGCCGTGCCCCTTCGCCTGCTTGCGGACGAAGAACCCTTCCAGGTGTCGCCCGTGCCGGTGGAAGGCCGTGAGCGCCGCCGCCGCCATCGGGATGGCCCCCACCTCCAGCCCGCCGATGGCCTGGAAATTCAGGTCGGCCGTCGCCTCGTACAGTAGCTCGCCGAGCAGCGTGATCGCCTCCGCGTGGAACAGCACCTTCTTCGAGTTGACGTAGTACGCCGACTTCTTCCCCGACGCCAGGGTGAAGTCGCCGAACTGGAGTGCCCGCTCGCGGAAGAGGGTTTTCAGGCGCTCACGACGGTCGGTTCCAGGTTCCATGTTCCAGGTTCCAAGTTGAAGACGGTAGAGAACCACCGGAAGTGATCGGCCCGAGTTCGGTTCAAACTTGGAACCTGGAACTTGGAACCTGGAACTTCCCTAAGCCCCGTCCGCCGTCTCCGGCACCTTGTGCGGGTCGGGCGGCTGGTTGTAAATGGTGGTCGGGAAGTGCTCGGCCAGGTAGCGGATGATCCGCTTGGCCGACAGCACCCCGACGGGGCGGTTGCCCTCGTCCACCACGGGCACGTGCCGATACCCGCCGGCCTGCATCCGCTCGACGGCCGTCCGCACCGAGTCGAGCACGTTCACCGACACCGGCCGGGCGGTCATGACGGCGACCAACGGGGTGGTCAGCGGCTCCCCGCGGGCGAGGACGCGCTTGAGTAAATCCCGCTCGGTGAAGATGCCGACCAGTTCGCCGTTCTCCACCACCAGCAGGCAGCCGACCCGCTCCCGCCGCATGACGGCCACCGCCTCCGACACCGGCTCGCCGGCCGGCACGCACAGCGGGCGGACCGGGTTCAGCCGGCCGACGCTCTCGACCATCAGGTTGCGGGTCAGTTCCATCCGGGCGGCTCGCGTGTCTTCGCCGCGACCCACGGGAGCGGGTGGCACTCGCTCCCGTAGATCACGGCGAAGTCGGGGTGTCGTCTCTTCGCACCACTTGTTCGCCCGACGCGCGAGCGAGGGGCGTGTGGCGTCACGGACAAGCGGTTCGCGTCACGGGTGATCGGGCCTGCTTCGCTCTCCGGGTCTTCGTCGCGCCGCTGGCCCCTCGCTCGCGCGTCGGGCGAACAGGTGGTTCGGAGTGGGTGCGGTCATTCCCCCAACCGCTTCACCCACACCCCCCCACAGGTACGCCGCGGCGAACCGGCGGCAACCCGCGTCACCAAAGCAAGATTCCACGACCCCCGCCCGTAACCATTACCACCGCCCCGGAGTCGCCCGATGGGAATGCCCGCCGCCCGCGCCACCGACATGCACGTGTGCCCGATGCTGACGGTGCTCGTCCCGCACGTCGGCGGGCCGATCCTGCCGGGCTGTCCGACGGTGCTCATCGGCAGCCTGCCGGCCGCTCGCGCCACCGACCCGTGCGTCTGCGTCGGCCCGCCCGACACCATCCTGCCGGGAAGCCCGACGGTGCTCATCGGCAGCCTGCCCGCCGCCCGCCTGGGCGACCCGACCGCGCACGGCGGGTCCATCGTGGCCGGCTGCCCGACCGTCCTCGTCGGCTGATCGCTCCGCATCATCCGCCCACCGCCACCGCCGCGGCCAGTCCGTCGCTCACTTCCCACGTCGTCAGGTGCCACACGCCGGCGGGCGACCGCAGCACCCGCGGCGGGCGGGTCGGGTCGAGGTCCACGCAACAGTTCGCCAACTCCCGCACGCCGCACCCGATGCCCTTCAAGATGGCCTCCTTGCACGTCCACCCGCGGAGGAACGCGGCCGGCTTCGCGTCGTCGGGCAACCCGTCAAACTGCTCGTTCTCCTCCGGGGTGAAGTACCGCTTCACCAGCCCCGGCAGGTCGCGGGTGGGGGAATGTCGTTCCACATCGGCACCGACCGGAACGACACTCAGTGCGAACAGGGCCGCCCCGTCGGTGTGGCTCACGTTGAAGTGCTTGCCTTCGATGCCTTCCAACACCGGCTTGCCGTCAGCGGTGGCGACGAGCGGAACGGACTGCGGGGGAAGGTCGAGCCAGAGGCCGAGGGCGGAGCGGAGGACGGCCCGACTGCGGCGGAACTGTTCGCGTGCTTTGGCGTGGGTGGTGCGATTCAGGCGGGCCAGTTCGGGCGCGGTGAACGGGTCGAAGGCCACCCAGTCGGGAAGCGGGTCGGCGTCGGGCAGGGTGAGGACGAGCGTGCCGCGGAGCGGATGGAGGGCGGCGGGGAGATCGGCGGGGGAGATGTGTTGCAAGACCGACACCCCCTCTTGGAACCGGGAACGCAGTGACCGGGTGGGTGGTGCCACACCCGGTCACTGCGTTCCCGGTTCCACCAGCCGGGCACCTACCGACATTGTGTACACCTGTTCCCGTCTGCGACAACACTCCCCATCCTTCTCGGGGGTTCCGCCGTGAGCAACGACGTGCTGGCCCAGCGACTCCGCGAACACGCCGCCTGCCTCGCCAAGCGGGGCGACAACCTGTTCCGCGTGCGGGCCTTCCGCCACGCCGCGTTCACCGTCATGAGTTTACAGAAGGAAGCGGAGAAGCTGTCCCGCGACGAGTGGGCGAAACTGCCGGGCATCGGGAACAGTCTGGCCGAGACCCTGGTGGAGTATGCGAAACAGTAAGGCGAACCCCGCCCGCAAGGGCGGTGGGTGCGTGGGCCAAGTGGCTCGCACCCGCCGCCCTTGCGGGCGGGGTTCGCCCAGAAAGGCAAACTCACTCCTTCTTCAACTCCCACTGGTCGAACAGCCGCCCCTCGATGTCGAACACCTTGCACTCGAGCAGCCCGCCGTCCACCGTGAAGTAGCAGTAGTGGAAGTCGATCCGCTGCTGGTTCTTGTAGAAGGCCGGGGTCGGCTCGAAGTCCTCCAGCCCGCCGCCGCCGCCGCCGCTCGTCAGGTACGTCACCCCCTTCTTGCGGTCCACCTTCTCGTTGCGGATCGGGTACGTCCGCTCGTACAGGTGGATGTGCCCGTTCATGGCCAGGTCCACGTCGTACTTCTCGTACAGCTTGATCAGGTGCTTGTGCTTGGGCGCACCGCGGGTGCTGGTGCCCTTCCACGTGTCGCCGTAGTCGTTCTCGTCCGACGAGTAGCACGGGTGGTGGTGGTAGCACACCTTCCACTTGGCGGTGCTGGCGGCGAGCGCCTTGTCCAGCCACTTGTACTGCTCGCTGTCCGGGTCCACCGCCTTGTTCGTGTCGAGGCTGAAGAACTCGGCGTTGCCGTAGGTGAACGAGTAGTAATACTCGGGCTTGGGCAGGCTGAAGTACTTGTAGTAGTCGGCGTGGTTCTTCTCGTGGTTGCCGATGCACGGGTAGACGGCCACCCGGCTGAACAGCTCGTGGCACGGCTTGAACAGGTCGCCCGTCCACTGCCACTTGGCCGCCCCGTCGTCCACCACGTCGCCCATGTGCAACACGAAGTGCGGGCGGCGCTCCCACATCAGCTTGGCCACCTTGCCCGTCACGGTCGGGTTCCGCTGGGTGTCGCCGATGACGGCGAACGAGTAGGCGTCGGTGGCGTCCACGGCGGTCATGAACGTACACGGCTTGCCGGCGGTCGTCTTGCCGTCCGCCCCGGTCACTTCCAGTTGGTAGAAGTATTTCGTCTTCGGCGTCAGGTCGGCCAGCTTGATCTCGTGCATCACGTCGGCCTTGTCCACCTTCACCGTCTTGTCCGGCGGGAAGGCGGTGCCGTACTTGAGGACGGCCGTGGCGGGCGCGTCCGTCTCGGCCATGACGGTCATGCCGGTGCGGGTGCCGAACTGCAAGTACGGCTCGACGACCCACCGCGGGCCGACGGCCGGCGGGGGCTGTTGGGCCAACTTCTCGTCGGCCTTGAAGTGGGCGGCCAGCTTGTCGGCGGGGATGG
The DNA here is from genome assembly GCA_031414395.1 of Fimbriiglobus sp. GTDB lineage: Bacteria > Planctomycetota > Planctomycetia > Gemmatales > Gemmataceae > JALHQU01. Next base: position 644 of record JANNVG010000741.1, on the reverse strand, counting down.
CGGATGCCGACCAGATCACTTCCTTGATGGCCCCGCGGGTGGGGTAGTCCTCGTCGTCGTCCTGATACCGGCCGATCACCAGGTTGGCTTTGTCGGCGTACTGCACGTCGCCCGATTGAGCGGTTGAAGTGGCGTCTTCGGTGCCGTTCACGAACAGCCGCATGGTGCCGCCGTCATAGGTGGCGGCGACGTGATACCACCGGCCGACGACGTACTTCGTCTTCCCCTTCAGGCAGGTCAGCTTGCCGTCGCCGTCGTCGGCCCCCGCCGCGGACAGGGTGAAGGTGAACACGTCGCGGTCGAACCCGAGCAGGAAGCCCTTCTCCTTCGACCCGTTGTCTTGCATCGCGCCGAAGATGCCGCCCCACTCGGTCGGGTCGTCGATTCGCACCCACGCCACCGCGCTGAACTCCTTCTTGGGCAGTCCGGCGTCGGTCGCCCGCAGATCCTTCTTCACCATCACGAAGTCGCCCGGCCCGGTGAACTCGATGGCGGCCGGGTCGGTCAGGCGGGTCGGCTTGCCCTGCACGGTCGCGTCGAGTTTGCCGTTCTTGTCGGCGATGGTCTTCGCCTTCCACCCGTCGGCGTCGAAGGTCCAGTGCGCGAGCGGCTTCAAGTCGTCGGCGGGTGCGGCGGTGGAGAGC
>JANNVG010000740.1:0-5820 GCA_031414395.1 Fimbriiglobus sp. | reverse complement strand
CCCCCCCCACCCGGGCTAAAAACCCCGTGTGTGGGGGGGGCGCGGCCCCGGGGGTTTTGGGCGCGGCCCACCCCCCGCCCTACACCCGGCACGACGCCAACCAGGGGAAGAAGAGCGCGGAGTCGTGCTCTGCTCGCTCCGCGAGCGGGTTTTGAAGACCGCTCGCGGAGCGAGCAGAGCACATTAGATCGTCACCCGGTCGCCGAACCGCTCGGCCAGGAAGTCGGGCACCACTGACAGCCCGGTCTCACGCAAGTCGAGGTGCTCCAACCGCTCCGGGTCGAGCACCTCGGCCAGTGGTCGCAACTCGTCGGCGTCGGCGTCGGGTGTGAACAGCGGGTTGCCGGACAAGTCCAACTCCTTCAACTGCGGGACGAACGCCGCCGCCGCGAGTGCCGGCAGCACCGCCGCCGTCAGTTGGTTCACCCTCAGTTCCAGTTGTGTGAGCTTCCGCCAGGGGTCACGAGCCAGAGCCGCCACATCCGCGTTCACCAATCGAGCCGTGTTCAGCGACAACTCCCGCACTGTCGTGCCCAACTCGCTGCCGCCCAACCGGCGCAGGCCGTCCGCGGTCAGAATGCCGCCCAATTCTAGCCGCTCCAGGTGCAACCGCCCCGGCCGGCAGAGCGGGGCCACCCCCTCGGGTGGGACGCACGGCAGGTGCAAACCGGTCAGCCGGTAGGCGAGCGACGACCGCACGAAGCGTTCCAGCCACGCCACCGGCAGGGGAGTCTGTGCCCACCGCTCGCGGCCGTCCTCGGACAACAGGCTGAACTGCCGCACGCCGGCTAAGTGCGGGTCTTCGAGCAGGGCGGTGCTCTCCGGCGCGGACACCTGCCACGCCCACTGCTGGCGGACAGTCAGGTGCGTCACCCGTCGCAGCGCCGGATCAGTGAACCCGACCCACCGCGGTGAGTGCAGCCCGTCATGACATTCCAGCGCCGTCACCGGCTCGTGTCGAAATGCCTCGGCGAGTGACGCCCCGCCCGCCCACCGCCCGACGTGAACGCCGAGTTGCGACACGAACCCGCGGGCGAAGTACACCCGCGAGAGCGGCGCGTCGTCGAGGGCGATGCGTGTGGGGAAGACGTGGGCGGGGTTGAGTGCTCCCGCGTAGCGGTAGCGGCGGGCGAGGTCGGCACCCGGGTCGAGGGCACGAAGGAACGGGCCGAACCACGTCATCCAGTGTTCGCGGAGCAGTTCCCCGGCGCGGGCGTCGAGAGCCTTCCGTTCGACAGTGTCGGCGTGGTGCCAGCGGATTTGCGTGCGGATGAACTCGGCCCGCTCGGGGTCGCCGTGCTCGTCCAGCCAGTCGGCGAACACCAACCGCGGCAGGTCGTCGGCCGGGTTCGCGGCGATGGCCGCGACGAACGCCTCGCGGTCGGACATGGTAGACCCAGGAAGGATCAAACAGAACGGCACGCGGATGACGCGGAGAATCGCGGAACAACGCGGATTAGAACCAATCATTTCATTTCTTCCGCGTTCCTCCGCGTTCTTGCCGCGTCATCCGCGTGCCCGCATTGGGCATTCATCCCAAATCCACCCGCTCCCCCAGCAGACCCTTCACCGTCGCGGCTTCGCGCTTGCCCAGCGGGTTGCCGGCGAGCAGCAGCTTGTTCACCTTCCCTTCGGCAACTGCCCGTGCCAGCGCCACCGCCCCGCGGCCGGCGATGCGGTTGCCCCGCAGGTCGATCACCCGCACCGTTCGCATCATCCCGGAACGCGACAGCATTTCGGCCCCGGCGTCGGTCAGGCGGTTGCGGCTGGCGTCCAGGTACGTCAACTCCGGCGTCCGCCACCCGCGGCAGAAGTCGGCCCACCCGCGGTCGCCGAACAGGTTGCCGCCGAGCTTCAGCCCTTGCAGCCGCACCCACTCCTCCCCGCGGGCGAAGGCCGCCAGCCCGTCGTCGGTCATCCCGCAGCGGGTCAGGTCGAGCCGCTTGAGCGTCGGCCGGAAGGCGACGCGGGAGATAGCAGACCAGGCGTGTGGATCAGTCGCAGCGTGCTGAGCCGGCAACAGCGCGAACGTCTGCAAGCGGTCATCAAGTGGGAATTCAACCAGTGGTGCCAACACACCGGAATGGTTTGCGACTCGCAGTTCAACCAACTGCTTCGCCAGCGGAGACTGACAGAGTTGCATGATCTGGCTGGCAGTATTCAGCGTCATGCTCGATAGGCCAGTGAAGGCCGGCGTGACGTAACCGAACTCCATGTTCATGGGCATCACCGGAAACAAGGTGAGTGCCCGCACGCTTCGCAATCGATCGGTCGTGAAGCCGTCCCAGCGTTCCGATGCGAGGCGGACACGAAGCGTCAGGTTCGTGACGGGATACTGCTTCAGCAGTTCATCCAACGCTCGGGGTGGGCACTCCGCGTCCAACCAGATCGAGGCTTGACCGACAAACCCGCGGGTAATCTCGACGTTCCGAATCCGTGTCACTTCAGCCAATTGGATCGCAAACCGCCCCCCGATGGCCTTCCCCGGCTTCCACTCGGCCGGTTGGCCGAAGGCATCACACGCGGGTTTGATCCACGCCGGCAGGTTGGCCCGCAGGGTGTCGGCGCAGCGGCGGAAGAGGGTTCTGTACTCGTCGGTGCCGGGGCGGAGCTTGGCGAGTGCGACGTGGTCGCGGATGAACGCGGCGCGGGCCGGGTCTCCGTTCTCGTCCAGCCAGTCGGCGTACACCAGCCGCGGCAGGTCGTCGGCCGGGGCGGACGCGATGGCGGCGACGAACGATTCGGCATCGGGCATGGCAGGTCCGGGAGAATGAGCCACTGATGAACACGGATGACACGGATCAAGCAAGAAAACAGATTGTGGGGCACCGGCCGGGTCAGCCTCCTCTCGTTCTGCACGTCTGTTTCTGATCTCTGTTTTGATCCGTGTCATCCGTGGCGCATTAGATCCTCAACAATACCATCCGCCACGAATTTCCCTCTCCGCGTCAGCCGCACTGACACCCCGGTGTCAGCGAGCAACCCCTGCGAAATCAGCATCGCCAGGCGCTCACCGAACAGCGGGTCGAAGTCGAACCCCGTCTGCTCGCGGAATCGCTCTTTATCAATCCCGTCGCTCCGTCGAAGCTGGATCACGGCGGTCTCCACCGCCCGCTCGCGGCCGTCCAACCGCTCGCTCTGGAACGTCGGACTCTCCCCGCTCAGCACCTTGCGGATGTAGTCGTTCGTGTTCCGCACGTTCAGTTCGCGGGCACCGTGTACGTACCGGGCGGCCCCGACCCCGAACCCATGATACGCCTCGTTCGCCCAGTAGCGTTCGTTGTGCCGGCACCGATGACCGGGACGCGCGAAGTTGCTGATCTCGTAGTGCTCGAACCCGGACGCGGACAGGAAGTCGATGGCCGTTTCGTACATCGCCAGCTCGTCGTCCTCGGTCACGGGGTTCACCTCACCGCGGAACCGCTGCTTCCAAAGGGGTGTGCCCTTCTCGTAGGTCAGGCCGTAAGTGGACAGGTGATCGGTGCCGTACCTCAAGGCGTCCTCCAAGTCAGCGGTCCAGTCGGCGAGCGTGGCCCCCGGTGCGGCGAAGATCAGGTCGAACGACAGGCTCGGGATGTGCTTGCGGACTGCTTCCACCGCCCGCGGGATGTGCTCGATGCGGTGCAGGCGATCGAGTGACTGTAGCAGGTGCGGGCGGAAGGACTGCACGCCGACGCTCACGCGGGTGACGCCGTGGGCAGCGAGTACGCGGCACTTGTCGTCGGTGATGCTCTCGGGCGTCGATTCGATGCTGAATTCGGCCCCGGCCGGTAGCGGCAGCCAGTGACACAGCGTTGTCAGTAGCCGTTCGAGTTGCGCCGGCGACAGGTGCGTCGGCGTGCCGCCGCCGATGAACATCGTCTCCATCGGGTGCGGCGTGCCGAGCGTGGCCAACTCCACCGCGAGGGCATCGAGGTAAAGCTCGATCTGGTGATCCTGCCCGACGGTGACGGCGAAGTCGCAGTACCCGCAGTGGTGCGCGCAGAACGGCACGTGGACGTAGGCCGTGCGGGGCGAAAGCCAGGGGGCGTTCAAGACCGCGCCCCCCGTGCCCCTCTCCGAACCGGAGAGGGGGTGACTGTTCGAGACCTCACCCCCCGGTCCCCTCTCCCAGGGGAGAGGGGGTGTTCAAGGCGCATGGTTTTCTGGTCAGTCCGCATGTCGGTACGAGGAGTGATGGGGGAACACCAACCCGGCAAGCGCGTTGAACACCCCCTCTCCCCTGGGAGAGGGGGCCGGGGGGTGAGGTCTCTGGCCCCTCGCTCGCGCGTCGGGCTAACAAGCCATGGGGCCGGGGGGTGAGGTCTCTGGCCCCTCGCTCGCGCGTCGGGCGAACAGGTCATGGAGAGGGGCCGGGGGTGAGGTCCGGGTTGGCCTTCGCGGGTTCGGGCGGCGGCGGGGGTGCGCTCTTGGCGTCGTCGTGCGGGGGCGGGGGCGTGTGCTCGGACCCCATCAGCTCGCCCCACGGTGCCCAGCCCGGCACGTTCGCACAGATGGCTTTGATCGCGGCCATCAGCGGCATGGCCAGGAACAGCCCGGCCGTCCCCCACACGAGATACCAGAAGAGGCACGAGATGAGCACGGTGGTGGCGTTCAGGTCCATGCTCCGGCCCATCACCCACGGCACGATGATGTACCCCTCCACCGTCACCACGGCCATGTAGAAGACGAGGATGCCGCCGGCGACCGCCGGGCCGACGTTCACCAGCGCGTCGAGGGTGGGCATGACGCCGGCGGCGATGGTGCCCAGGTACGGGATGTAGCACAGGATGACGGTGAGCAGCGCCCACAACACCGGCTGCTTCAGCTTGAGGAAGTGGTACACCACGCCGAGCACCACCCCCAGGGCGATGTTCACGATGGTCCGCCACACCAGGTAGCTCCGCACGCTCTCGGCCATCTCGCGGAAGGCCCGCGACACGCCCTGCTGAATGCCCAGGCCGGGGCCGAAGATGTTCCGCACCTTGTCGATCAGCATCTGCCCCTCGACCAGCAGGAAGAGGAGGGTGAACAGGACGAGCGTGGTCTCGGCCAGCAGGCTCATACCGCCCCCGCCGAGCGACAACAGGTCTTTGGTGATCTGCTCGCCCCGCAGGTACTTGAGCAACTCCTGATACAGCTTGGCGTCTTCCACCTTGGCGGGCAGCACCTCGTCGAGCGCCAGGAACGGCAACTGCACGGCGGTGAAGTTGTTCCGCAGCGCCTCGTACTTCTTCTGGATGTCGGCCGAGTCGTTCGGGTTGGGCAGGTCGTTTAAAATCTGCGGGATGCTGACGACCACCAGGGCGACCACCAGCAGCACCAGCAGTACGAGCAGGCCGATGGCGGTGGAGCACGAGACGAACCAGGGCAGCTTCAGCCGGCGGTTCATCCAACTGGCCCACGGCCACAGGAGCGCGGCCAGCAGGCCGGCGATGGTGAGCGGGATGAAGATGCTCCGACCGAAGTACAGGGCCATGCTCGCCCCGAACGCGGCCAGGATGTTCAACCCGTACCGGGTGGCGGTCGTCAGGTTCAGGTTCATGCGGGCAACGTTCCAGGTTCCATGTTCCAGGTGCCGAGTGCGGAACCGACGACTGCTGGCAACCACTTCCGATCACAGTATGCGTCGGACTCGATTCGGACTCAACTTGGAAGCCGGAACTTCGACCGCCGGCGGCACGGGGTTGGTGTACCAGTGGATGTCGGCAGATCTGACCCCCCACCCGGACGGCGATGCCGTCCGACCTCCCCCGCAAGGGGGGAGGTGGGGGGTGTGGGCTAAGCCGCACCCGTCACCCACGCGACGAACCCCACCAACCCCACCTCCCCCCTTGCGGG
>JANNVG010000739.1:0-3786 GCA_031414395.1 Fimbriiglobus sp. | reverse complement strand
CACCGGCGGACTCACGTCGCGCCGTTCGCCTGGAAACGGCCGTCGGGCACAGCCCGACCTACGATTCACACTCCCTCATGTAGCGGATGCTCTCCTTCGCAATCGTATCGGGGTCGGGGGAGTAGTCGAACACCTCCACCGACACCCAGCCCGCGTATCCAGTCTCCTTCAGTGCCGCGAAGATTGGTTTGAAGTCGGTGTCGCCGAAGCCCGGCCCCCGCAGGTTCGGGTCGTTGGCGTGGAAGTGGTACGTGTGGGCGGCGAACTCGCGGATGGTGTCCGGGGCCGACTTCGGTTCGGCCGTCATCGCCTTCACGTCCAGGTGGATCTTCACGTTCGGGTGCCCCAGCCGGCGGATCAACTCCGCCGCCTCCGCCGCCGTGTTCATGAAGTCCGTTTCCTTCGGCGTCAGCGGCTCCAGGCACAGCTTCACGCCCGTGTCCCCAAGTGTCCGCAGGCAGTGCGAGAGTGAATCCAGGGCGAAGTCGGCAGCCTGCTCGCGGGTGTGGCCGTCCGGAACCTTCCGCTGTGCGGGTGATCCGAGCACGAGAATGTCGCCACCCAACTCGGCGGCACAGCGGGCCAACGCAGCGAGGTACTCGCCGGTCTTCTTGCGGGTGTCGGCGTCGGGGGAGGTGAGTTGAAAGCCGGTCGTCTTCGCCAGCAGCCAGTGCAGGCCGATGAGCTTCACGCCGGCGGCTTCGGCCGTCCGCCGCAACTCGCTCCGGCGTGCCGACGACACGTCGGTAATCAGCGGGGCGAGGGTGAACGGGGCGACTTCGAGGCCGGTGTACCCGAGTTCGGCGATGCGGTCGCACACGCGGGCGTGGTCCCAGCCGTCGAACGTCTCGTTGCAGATGGCGTAGTTCATGAGGGTATGTGTTCTGCTCGCTCCGCGAGCGGGTTCGGACGTGTTCCACTCGCTCCGCGAGTGGGGGTGAGAAGACCGCTCGCGGAGCGAGCAGAGCAGTTTACGGGAGGCTGATTTCGGCCTTCGTCGTCGGCTGGTCGGGGTCGGCGAGGTGCAGTTTCACGCCCTTCTTGCCAGTCGTCAGGGCGTAGAACTCCTTCGGGTTGGCCACCGCCTTGCCGTCCACGTGCGTAATCATCCACGCCCCTTTCGTCGGCTGGCCGGCGTCCTTCAGCGCCCGCTCGCCGGGGCTGCCGGGTTCCACGTCGCGGATGAGCACCCCTTGCGGCGGCGTCACCGGGAAGCGGTCCCGGAACCCGCCGCCGGCCACCCTCATGCTGAAGTAGTCGATGCGGATGCCGAACGTGGCCGGCGGGGTGACACTGGCGATGAACGGCAACTGATTCACGTTCTTCGCCAGGATCACCTTCACCTTCTGCGGGCGTCCGCCGCGATTGATGTCGAGCGTCACCGGGTTGCCGGCGAGCGCCCCGCCGGCGTAGATGAGCAGGTCGTCTTGCCCGGACAGCGTGTTCCCGTCGATGGCGGTGATGACGTCTTCGGCCTGCACCCCGGCGAGTGCGGCCGGACAGCCGGCCGACACGTCCATCACCCGCACCCCGCCGCCGAACGACTCGCCCGGACTCACGCCCAGGAAGCCGTACTCCACCTCCTTGCCCTCTTTCAGCGTGGCCACCACGCGGCGGTAGTTGGTGTCCATGGGGATGGCGTACCCGCCGTTCGCGTCCGACCCGAACACCGCCGCCACGCTCGACCCGAGGCCGAGCAGTTCGCCGGACGTGTTGAACACGGCCGCCCCGGTGCTGCCGAACGCCGCCCGCGCGTCCACCTGGATCAGCCCGCCCTGCTGGTGCAACGGCCGCTGCTTGAGCGGGTCGGCCGGGCCGCTCTGGGCCGGCGCCGGCTGGCCCGACTTCATGCGGATGTTGGCCAGCACGCCCCAACTGACGCTCGCCGACCCGTCGCCCACCGCCGCCGCCGTCGGGTGGCCGAGTGCCAGCAGCATCGCCCCCTTCTTGATGGTCGGCTTCTCGCCGTCGGCACCGGGGATGAGCCGCACGTCGGCCAGCTTCACCGCCCGCAGGTCGGGGATTTCACTGATGCACTTGAGCACCGCCAGATCGCTCTTGGCGTCGGCCGCGTGGAGGTCGGCGTAGCTGCCCTTGCCGCTCGCCCCGCGCACATACACCTTCTTCGCCCCGTCGATCAGGTGGTACGGCACGAGGATGAGGCCGGCGCGGTCGTCGAGCACCACGCCGGAGCCGAACAGGTGGTCGGCCACGTTGTCGGCGGCGGACAGGTCGAGCGGGTGGGGGAGGGTGACTTGCTGCTGCCACCGCGGGAAGCGGGGGACGAGCGGCTCCCGTGCGGGCATGTCGTCGGCCGTCACCCCGCCGAGTTGCCCCGGCTTCGGGTTGCGAACCGCCTTGTACTCTTTGCTGTGCGACACCACCACCGACACGACCGACGGGGCGGCGGCGTCGGCCACCTTCTGCATCTGCTCTTCCATCGCCTTCAGGGTCGGCTCGACGGCGAACCCGATGAGAGGGAAGAGCAAGGCGACGAGGGTGGAGAGGGTGCGGCTCATGAGTGGAATCTACCGGAGAAGTGGGCACGATGCCAGAGTTCAACACAGACAGGACACGGATGACACGGAAGTAGGCAGGGATGAAGCGGATCAGAACCGAACATCATGTTTTCCGATCCGTGTCATCCGTGTTTTATCCTCTTCATCCGTGTTCCGTTCGGTTGGGAACCTGTGATCGGGCCGCCCGGATGTACGCCTCGAAGTTGGCCACCGGCGTCTCCTTGCCGACGCCGTGGTTCAGGTTCAGGATGTGTCGCCGCCCGCCGCCGGCGGTCAGGCACCTCCGCACCGTCGCTTCCACCTGCTCCGGCGTGCCGGTCCGCAGCACGTCCTCGTCCACGTTCCCTTGAAACACCAGCTTCGGGTACGCCGTTTGTGCGGCGGCCAGGTCGTGCTGCGTGCCCAGGCTGACCACGTCCGCGCCGGTCGTCGCCATCAGGTCGAGGTGCGGGCACTCCTTCACGAACAGGATGCGGGGCACGCCTGTCACTTCGCCGAGAATGTGCGTGTGGAAAGGCTGGGCGAACCGGCGGTACTCCTCTTCCGTCAGCATTCCGGCCCACGAGTCGAACAGTTGCACCACGTCCGCGCCTTCGCTCACGAGTTGGTTCAGGAAGTCGGCGGTGGCGTGCGAAAGGGTCTTCAGCAGGCGGTCCCACACGACCGGCTGTTCGGCGATGAACCGGCGGGTGGCGGCCATGTCCTTGCCGGTGCCGATGCAGTAGGTCGCCACGGTGAACGGCGAGCCGGCGAAGGCGATGACCGGCAGCGCGCCCGCCAGTCGGGTCTTCACTTCGGCCAGCAGGTCGCGGATGTGCTGGTAGCTCTGCGGCGGCGGAGTCGGGTTCAAGCGGGCGAGGTCGGCGAGGGTGTGGATCGGGCGGTCGGGCATCGGCCCGCGGCCGGGCTTCAGCTCGAACGGCAGGCCCATTGCCAGCGGCAGCGTGGTGATGTCGTAGAAGAGGATGATGGCGTCGACGCCGAACCGCTGCGGGCAGAGGGTCGCCTCGGCCGCCTTCGGCACGTCCTCGGAGAAGGCGAAGAACTCGGCCCCCGCCCGCACCCGGCGGAACTCCGGGTCCCACCGCCCGGCCTGTCGCATGGCCCACACGGGCACCCGTGGCACGGGTTCGCCACGGGCGGCACGGATGAGCAAATGGGGTGAGGACATGGGGGGGGACTCATGGAACCGGGAACGGAGTGACCGGGTTGGAACCGGGAACGCAGTGACCGGGTGTCAACATCACCCACCCGGTCACTGCGTTCC
>JANNVG010000738.1:0-2274 GCA_031414395.1 Fimbriiglobus sp. | reverse complement strand
GCGAGCAAGGCGGTGGCCCCGCCGACCGACCTGACGCCCTCGACCGACGCGGCGAAGGTGAAGGCCGGGCACGTGTGGGCGGGGCTGCTGTTCGCTCGTCACTCCGGCCGAACCCCTCTCTCCGACTCTCGGCGAGAGTCGGCCACCCGTCGGAACTCGGCCACCCTACTTGGTGTCTTGGAATCCGAGCGCCATGCCGGCGTACCCGAACGTGCGGAGCTTCTTGTCCGCCCACTCGTCGTACTGCTTGCCGGCCCCGCGGTCGCCGCCCACCCGCCCGTTGTGCCGGGCGAACAGCAGCCCCGCCCACACGTGCCCGGCCTTCACCTTCGCCGCGTCGGTCGAGGGCGTCAGGTCGGTCGGCGGGGCCACCGCCTTGCTCGCCGCCCACTTGCCGCGGGCGGCCTCGGCACTCGCCCACTCCCGCAGCCCGTCGTCGGCGATGGCCTTGGCGAACGCTTCGGCCTTGTCGGCGGCACCGGCGTCGGCGGCGGCACGGGCCAGCCGGTACAAATGCACCCGCGAGCCGGGCTGCGCGTCCTTCAACTGCTTGGCGGCCTCTTCCAGCAGCGGCTTCGGGTCGGCCATCAGTTCGGCCAGCATCGCCATGGCGGGGAACCGCTCGGCGGCGGTGCCGGGCGGACCCGACGCCAGCTTCACCGCCTTCGGGATGTCGTCTTGCGTCAGGTACAGGGCCGAGTACGCCAGGCGGGTCTGGAAGCCGACCGGCGCGCCGTCGGCCACCGGCGGGGCGATCTTCGTCTTGACCTCCACGTCGGTGATGCCCAGTTTGCCGAACAGGGCCACCGCCGGCCAGGGGAGCGGCTGGTTCGCGTCGCCCTTCAGTTGGTCGCGGATGAGTTCGGCCTGCCGGCGGATCTTGTCCTCCGGCCCGCCGTGCAGCAGGGCCACCAGCAGGGTGAACGACTGCGCCTCGCCGGCGTCCTCCGGGGCGAACCCCTGCGTGACGGTCTCGAACAGGATGTCGGCGTGCCCCTGCTTGCACAGCTCCTTCGTCAGCCGCGCGACGGCCGACAGCCGCACCCCCTTGTCCACGTCCTTCTCGACGAACTTGCTGAGCGTCTGCCGCAGTTCGGTCTGCACGTAGTCGATCACCACGTTGCCGACCGGCGGGCCTTTCGTCGCCTGCGACGACCACTTCACCCGCACCTCGCCGGCCACCTGTTCGTCGGTGCCGCCGAGTTTCAACTGGGCGACGGCGAGTTCGGCGAACAGCGGGTCGCGCTCGTGCTGCGTCTTCGGCGCCGCTTCCAACTCCCGCCGCGCCGCCGCGAACGCCTTCACCGCCTCCTTGATGCCCTCCTTCGTGCCCAGGCGGGCGTGGTACTCGCCGCTGGCGATGAGCAGGGTCGCCCGCATCAGCCGGCGGTCGTCCTTCGGGGTCGGCGAGGCGTCGTCCTTCAGCTCGTCCATCCCCTTCAGGGCTTCGCCCATCGCCACGTCTTCTTGCCCCTGGGCGGTCGACTTCATCACCCAGAAGATCGCGCCGGCCGTGCCGCCCACAACGAACAGGAGGACCGCCGCCAGGGTGATCCAGAAGCCGACCGGCCGGGCTTCCAACTCCGGCGCCTCGATCGCCCCGGCGTCCCGCATGGCGTCGTAACTGACATCCTTCATCTGCTGCTCTTCCAAATCCTTCGGCAGCTCCGGCCCCTTCTCCATCGACCGCCGCCCGCCGGTCGCGTCCCGCCAGTCGCCCGTCGTCTTCTTCTTCAACTCCGGCACCTTCATGCGGTGCTTGCACTCGGGGCAGATGACGTTCTTGCCCGCCTTGCTCTCCGGCTCCGCCCACTTGTGGTTGCACATCGCGCACTCGACCGCGACGGTCTTCTCCTTCGCCTTCGTCTCCTCCTGCTCGCCGAACAACTGCTCTGCCAGCGCCTCGGCTTCCGCTTCCAGTTCCTTCTTCGTCTTGGCCTTCGGTTTGGCGGCGGGCTTGGCGGCCGGCGGCTTGCCATTAGCCGACGGCGGCCCGCCCGGCACCGGGAAAGGCTGACGGCAGTCCGGGTTCGAGCACTTCACGCTCTTGCCGGCCAGCTCGTCCTTCAGCTTGTACCGCTTCTGGCAGGCGGGGCAGGTGGCGTCGATCGGCATGACGGGAACCGTGCGGACGTGGGGCGGAGCGTTCGACCCATTATCACTTGTGAGGCGGGTGGTGGCAATCGTCCTTCCTGGGGCTTGCGCCCCAGGCCACGGTCAGAGGCTGTGAATCAATCGGGGCGTTCGGCGGTCGTCCTCGCCCACGTCGGCCCG
>JANNVG010000737.1:0-6475 GCA_031414395.1 Fimbriiglobus sp. | reverse complement strand
CCACTGCGTTATGATGTGGTCTGCTCGCTCGGCGTGGGTTCTGTGGCACCCCGCTCGCGGCGCGAGCAGACCACACTGACAAAACGAACCCGCGACCGGGGGGCCGGTCGCGGGCTGGGAAGTCTGGGCGAAAGCGGGTGGTTTCGCCTTCACTTCGTCGGGGCGTCGCAACCGAACCAGCGACGCCAGATTATCTTCTTCCCCGCCACACAGTTAACCCGAGACCCGCACCGCACGTTCACCTGATGAAGGTCTCTGGCAACTCAGACTAGCGCTTGTCCAGAACCAGAGGGAACGGGAAGTCTGGGACGTTGTGGACCCGATACACCATGACCTTTTCAGCGAGGAAGTTGAGCTCCGCGATCTGTGGGGCTTCCTCATCAGTTGCATTCGACACCCCGAACCAATTCTTGTTTTCCGTCTTGAAAAGCCGGATCGGCTGGCTTTGATCTTTGCCGTCGAGACGGGTCACCAGCTCTCGCTCCTTCTCGCGCTCCTTGAATTCCAGGCTGAATTCTGAAGCCGACAGTTTCGCCCAGTCGGGCTGCCGGGGGAGCCGTTGATTCAATGTTTTCGTAGCCGGCCAGTTGACGACCCACTTTCCTTGCGACCTTTGTTTCGCCTCCTTCAGCGTGACCTCTCGATTTTCCTGTTCGAGGAGTCCTTGCGTCATGGCATCGCCCGCCGTCACTTTCGCCTTCTCGGCCGGTGTCATCGCGGCCCTGGCCGCGTCCTGAGTTTTGGCGCTCTCCAGGAACGATTTGTCCTGGGTCAGGGCGTAGTCGTACACGGCGTTGTAGCGTTCGACGAGACCGGTGATTCCCGCCTTGTCGACCTCCGCCTTGGCCGCCTCCCGCCGTTCGGGGCCGATCACGGCCACGGTGTGCGGGGATGCTTGAGGGGCCGGGGTCGTGAACAGTGCCTTGTCGTCCTTGCCGATCCGCCAACTGTCACCGAACGTGTTGATGCCCGGCCCGTCGGCGGGTGCCTTGATCACCTTGCCGTCACGACACCGGTGGTCGTTGTCCGCCTGGTCGTCGAGCGTTCCCAGCAACCCCTCGAACGACGGCGGCATGCTCAGATTGGCCACCCCGTAGTCGAGGTATTTCCCGCGGAGATTCACAGTCGCCATGAACGCGTTTTTCGGCCAGTACACCGTCAACGAGTTCCCTCCGGCCGTGCTCTCGACCCGGCCGCCTTGCGGCAGGTCCGCGTCCTGGGTGAGCATCGCGCCCGTGCCGTTCACCGTCAGGACGGTCTTGCCATCCTTCACCTGGAGTTCGACTTTGTCACCCGCCACCGACATCGCCACCGCGGTCGTCACGGAGGCCCCTGTGTTGTTCCCCCACGGAGTCTGGCGCGCGTGGATGACCGCGGTTCGGTCTTTCGACTGGAGGACGACGTAGTCGCCGGCACCCTGGTAGTCGAAAACGAGGTGATCGGGTGTGTTGAAGTGGACATCGCCAGAGGCGTTCATGCGGATGGCGGGGGGGACGATGTTCACCTCGGCACTCACGTCCAACGTCTGTCCCGTCCCCCCGTATTCCACGAGGTAGCCTTGAATGATTGGGCTATCCGCAGGATAGTCGTTCCACTTCCCTGTTGCAAAGAAGTGCCCACTGGACTCTTTTCCGCCAAAGTTGTTCGGCTCACCCTCGTTCCAGTTCGTGAACGGGGCGGGCTTGATTCCTTCCTGTTTCGTTTTGTCGATCCCGCCGTCCTTCATTTGGTAGGTGAAGACCAGACCTTTGCCGCCATCCTCCTTCCCTTCCGGGCCGGTGACCCACCGCCACGTCTCTGGCTCCTTCGCATCGCTGGCCCCCATCCACCCTTGCTGTTTCATCTTGTCCTGAAGGAACGCTTGCTCAGCGGCCGAGGTGATCGTGACCAGATAGCCGGGGAGGACGCCCAGGTACTTTTTCGCCTCGGCCGCCGCCTTGGCCGCGTCCCAGGTGAGTCCCTTTTCGACGAACTCGTAGTAGTGGTTCTCCCCGTTGACTTTGTGCGCCAGTCCGGGGCCGACGGAGACGAACGCCTGGCGGGAGTGACTGAGCTTGGAAACCGGCGTGAACTCGACTCCTTTCAGCAAGGCCTGGAACTCGGCGGGGGTGGCGGTTGCGCCTGTCAGCGTCAGCAGGCATTTGTCCTTGTTGAACGTCGCCGTGATCTTCGTACTGACAGGCGCGGTCAGCTTGTCCCCCGGCTCGTTGTTCTCGATGTACACCGTCGCGTCGGTGATGGTCTTGAAGCCCGCCAGGGTGATGTCCGCGAACGGTTTGACGGCTTGATCCGAGGCGGTCAGGCTCGTCGTCTTCACACTCACGCTGGGCGGCGTCTGCGCGAACGCGGTCGAGCCGACCGCCACGGCCAGAAGCGCGAGCGGCGTGAGCCACCGGCTTGGCGACGTGTTCGCCGCGCGTGCGCGAACTGAGGGACGGGGATTGAGAATCGAGTACACCGTGTGACCTCATGTGGGCGTAGAGGCTCGCAATGCCGAACGGCAAAGCGGGGGGCCGGACAACTGCGAGCGGTTTGTCCGGCGAGCACCTGGGCTGCCATGCGATGGACGATCCCAAAGGTGTTAGATTAATTAATAGGGTCGCTGCAGAACGCGACAGGCCCCGCCGACGGTGAAATCGGCGAGGCTCGGAAGAGTGTTCTGATCGCCCTAATCGGTCCTTCGACTCCTCACCAACCCATCAACTCGGAGGGTCCGGGAGGTGAAGGCAGGCCGAGGGAGGTATTACGCCTTCACTTCTTCGGTCGCTTCGCCTTCGGCCACCTTCTTCGCGGCGAACTTGCGGCGGGCGATCAGGCCGGCGGCCCCGATCACCAGCAGCACCAGCCCGGCGGGGGCGGGCACCGGCGTGCTCGGCACGATCTGGTCTTGAGCGGTCCCGCTCAGCAGGCCGCTCAGGGTGTACTTCTGGGCCGGGTCGGGGATGCTGCCGTCACCGATGAGGTTCAGCCAACTCTGGGCGACGGCGATGCCCGACGGGTTGCCCGGCCCGATGGCGGTGAAGTTGCCGCTGCTCAGGTCGGTGTTGGTCGGGTCGTACAGGATTTCCCACAGGGCCAGTTGGAAGGCGGCGCCCTTCTCGGCGTCGGTGGCCACGTCGTAGAAGCGGTCGTACAGCTCCTGAATCTTGGCCATTTTGGTGGCGTTGCCGGCCACGTCGGGCAGGTCGGCGAAGGCCACCGGATCGAAGGTGTAATCATTCCCTTCGGACACGCCCTGGAAGAAGTCGGCGCAGAACGAGCGGAAGGTCGGCCCCAGGCCGGTGCCGCTGGTGTCGCTCAGCACGACGAAGTTGAACGGGCCGACCGGACTTTCGAAAGCGCTGGTGTTGCCGTCGCGCGTCGCCGACACGTTGATCTGCTGCGACGGGGCGGTGCCGATGAAGGTGGTCACCAGTTCCGCTTTGGCGGACGTGGCGGAGCACCCGACGGCGAGCACCGGCAGAACCAATTTCGCAAACCACTGACGTGCCATGAGGCTTCCTCCTGTTCCCCGGCGGTCTCGGGGGGCGATGATGGGCTGAGACCGTCCATCCAGGCAGGCATTGTGCCAACGTGGATTTCTCGGGATACGGTAGCAAGCAACTTGGGTCGATTGTAGGGAAAAATCCGGGATCGCGCGCTTTGGTCCGCGGATTCAGCCCGCACCATACGATTTTCCGACGCGTGCCGTAAACCCTCTCGCACGAGTGGTAATTGTCACCTGTCACCGAACGGAGACAAATCACCCCCGGTCTGAACCCGGCGGGCGGTCTCGAAAGGGCGACCGGGGAACACGTTGCGCCCGACGACCTGCGAATTGGCAAGCCGACGTTCAGCCCGTCGTGAGCCGCCGGCACTCGATCTGCGGACGGGCGGGAGGTTCAACCTTCTGAGGAACTTCCCGTGATGATGCAACTGAACCCGCCCTTGCCGGTGGACACGCCCAAGGGGTCGGCCTACGCCCACATGGTCATCGACTACAGCCAGGAGCACTACGTCCTGTTCGTGTGCTTCCTGTGCGACACCGGCGAGTGCTGGGTGCTGCCCAACCGCGACGTGCGACTGCAACAGAACCTGACGATGGGCATCCGCCTGCCGACGCCTGCCACCCCTTGCACCTGCGAGACCGACACCCCGCTCGTCGGCGGGTCACTGAACGGCCGGCGGTAGCCCCAAACGCCGAACGGCCCACCCGAGGGGGTAGGCCGTTCGCGTCACGTCCGATTCCGATTACGGCCGCAGAATGGTCTGCCGCTGGACGGTCACCGCTTGCACCGGCACCGTGCGGAACAGGCGGAAGGACGGCCCGCGCCCGACCACCGCCCCGCCGACCGCCGCCCCGATGCTCAGCAGCGTGCCGGCGAACAGCGCCCACGCGGTGGTGATGCCCACCTGCTTGGCCTTCTCCTGGTTGGCCGGGTCGTTCACTTCCGCACGCACCTTGTTCGGATCGACCGCCTGCTTCGCGTCATCGATCTTCTGCTGCGACACGCCGGCCTCGCGGGCCATCTGGTCCCAGCTCTTCGCCTGCACCTGCGGGTCGTTCTGGGCGACGAGTGCCGACCCCATCAGGGCCATGTACCCGGCGCGGATGCCGGTGCCCACCAGCCCCAGGCTGATGGCCGTCACCACCGCCCACGTGAGCACCCCGTAGATGACCGCCTCGCGGGGGTTCTCGCCGACCGACAACTGCGTCGTCACCCACCCGCCCAGGAACAGCGAGCCGGCCATCACGAGGACCGCCGCCACCACCGCGCCGATGGCGAGGGCGTCGCCGCGGAGGGACGTTTCCGTCAGGGACAGGCCGATGGCGGCGCACAGGAACGTGAGCACCAGGTACGCGGCGAGGGTGACCATCACCCCGCCCAGAATGGCCGACCAGGAGACGCGGCTTTTGACTCCGGTCACGTCCTCGACGGCGGGGACGGAATGATCGACGGTGGTGGCAACCATAGGGTGAGACTCCGTGAAAGGGTTGGGAGGCACGACCGCGTTTGCGGCCGGCCCGTCCGGAGGTGCCCAACGCAATGCGCGTGCCGGCCGCGCCCGCGGCACGCCGATTGCCAAAAGCAATCCGCGGTGACACCCGTCACCCGGACCCACACTCTCCCGGAGCTGCACCATGAGCCAGACCACGACGAAAGACCCCGAGAAGCTCGTCGATCTGCCGCCGCACGGCAGCCGCAACCCGGACCCGCTGACCGACACGGCCGGCTCGCACCCGATCGAAACGGGCATCGGGGCGATCCTCGGCGGGGTGGCGAGCGGCATGGCCGTCGGTGCCCTGTCCAGCGGGCCGCTGGCACCCGTGGGGGCGGTGATCGGCGCGATCGCCGGCGGGGCCATTGCCGGCGGGCTGGCCGGCAAGGGGATCGGCGAACTGATCGACCCGACGACCGAAGACAACTGGATCCGCAACCTGATGAAGGGCAAGCCGGACCAGCCGGCGGAGTGGGAGGAGGAGGCCCGTGAGGCGTACCGCTTCGGGTGGCACGCCGAGAGCCGGTACGTCGGCCGCACCTTCGCCCAGGCCGAGGCCAAGATGGAAGACGAGTGGCGGGCGGTTCACCCGTCGCGGCAGTGGGCGGGCAACCGGATGCACGTGCGGGACGGGTTCGAGAAGGGCCGCGAGGTGAACGGCACCGCCCCGGATCTCGACTGAGTGTCACCCCGGTCGAATCTCGCCGCCGTCGAAGTGGAGTGCCTGGTCCGCCAGGCCGTCCGCTTCGACGGCGGCGTGCGTCACGTGCAGCACTGTGTGCGTGCCGCGGAGGGAGCGGAGGGTGTCGATCACTTTCGCCCGCGTCGCCGCATCGACCGCATTCAATGGTTCATCCAACAGCAGCACGGGCGGTCGGAAGGCGAGTGCGCGACCCAGCGCCACCCGCTGCGCTTCGCCGCCGCTCAAGCCGATTGCCTTGCGGCGGAGCAAGTGGGTCAGCCCGAGTCGGTCGGCCAGCTCCGCCACGCGGGTGGCCACCTCCGCCCGGGGAGTGTTCCGCACCGTCAGGGCGAACGCGAGGTTTTCCCACACCGTCAGGTGTGTGAATACGGCGGCGTCCTGCGGCACGTAACCGACGTTCCGTGCGGCGGGGGGAAATGTGGTCACGTCTCGTTCGGCCAATTTGATCTGCCCGGCGGTCGGCGTGCGTAACCCGACGAGGCATTCGAGCAGCGTGGTTTTCCCACACCCGGTCGGCCCGGTCAGCACGGCGAACGAACCCGCGGGGATCGTGAAGGTCACGTCGCGGAGTGCGAACTCGCCCTGCCGAATGCTCAGCCCCTCGACGGCGATCATGGCTCACTCGGTAGGGTGGCCGACTCTCGCCGAGAGTCGGACGGGGGCCGACACCTGGGAATCCCGCCATCTTCTAGGGCGGGTCGAGCGGCCGGCGACCGCAGCCACACCCCCGCGCATCGGGGGGAATGACGGATTCAACCGCCGGCCGCGACGCCCCGCCGATCTGGAACGCGG
>JANNVG010000736.1:0-1728 GCA_031414395.1 Fimbriiglobus sp. | reverse complement strand
GGGGGGGCCATTCCCCCCGGCGGGGACTAACGGGCCCCCGGCGGGGGGGGGGGGGGGTCGCGCGGTGTCCCCCCCCCCCCCCGCCGGCAACACGGTGCGGACGCCCACCCGGAGCTTTCAAGGGCACACCACCCTGGTGACGTGCATCGGGTTCAGCCCGGACGGGAAGAGGATGGTGAGCGGCTCGGCCGACGGGCGGGTGAAGGTGTGGGACACCGACACCGGGTTGGAAGCGGTCGGGCTGTCCGTGGGCCGGCGGGCGGACGTTCAGGAGGCGTGGTTCACGGTCGACGGGAACACCCTGGTCACCACGTCCCCCGACCGCCCGCCGGTGGTGTTCAGCGGCAACCCGCGGCAGAAGGGGTATAAGCCACCGCCGCGAGACCGATAGATTAAGGGCATGTCCCCCCTGACCACCCTTCCGTTCGACTACGACGCCATCGCCCTCGGCGGCGGCGCCGCCGGGCTGATCGCGGGCATCTTCGCCGCCGAGCGTGGCCGCCGCGTGCTGGTGCTGGAAAAGGGCAAGAAGGCGGGCGTGAAGATCCTCATGTCCGGCGGCACGCGGTGCAACATCACGCACCACTGCGACACGCGGGGGATCATCACCGCGTTCGGGCCGAACGGCAAGTTCCTCCACTCGGCGCTCGCCGGGTTCACCCCTCAGCAAGTGGTCGAGTTCTTCAACGGCGAAGGCGTGGCGACGAAGGTCGAGGACACGGGCAAAATCTTCCCGGTGAGTGACCGCGCGCTCGACGTGTTGAACGCCCTGTTGCGACGACTGGAACGGAGCGGGGCACAACTCGCCCTCACCGAACCGGCGGTCGATGTCGAAGCGATCAGCACCGGCGGGTTTCGCGTCGTCACCGCCCGTCGGTCGATCACATGTGAACACGCCCTCGTCACCACCGGCGGGCTGTCGTTCCCCGGCTGCGGCACCACCGGCGACGGGTACGGCTTCGCACGCAAGTTCGGTCACAGCATCGTGCCCACCAGCCCGGCGCTCGTGCCGCTCACCACGCAACCGGCATGGGTGACGGAGTTGAAGGGCATCACCATACCGAAGGTCGGGTTGAAGGTGACGGACGGCGGGCCGAAGCCGCTGACCGCTCGTGCCGGGTCGGTGCTGTTCGCCCACTTCGGGCTGACCGGCCCCGCCCCGCTCGACGTGAGTCGGGCCGTGAGCGGGCACCCCGAGCCGGGCAAGCTGCTGCTCGAAGCCGACTTCCTGCCCGACACGACAGAGGCCGATTACGAAGCGTTCTTGCAACGCGAGACGGTGGCGAACGGGAAGAAGCAACTGGCGGTGGTGATGGCCGAGCGGCTGCCGCGGCGGTTGTGCGACCAGATGCTGACACTGGCCGGGTTGCCGGAGACGCGCACCGCGGCGGCGCTGAGCAAGGACGACCGCCGCAAGCTGGTGGGGCTGGCGAAGCGGATGGGCATTCCGCTGAAGGGCACGCTCGGCTACGAGAAGGCCGAGGTGACGGCCGGCGGGGTGAACCTGGATGAAGTCGATTCGCGGACGATGCAGAGCAAGCGGCAACCGGGGCTGTTCTTCGCCGGTGAAGTGCTGGACCTGGACGGGTGGATCGGCGGGTTCAACTTCCAGAGCGCGTGGAGCACCGGCCGACTGGCGGCACGATTTCTGTAGTGGTGTTGGCGCTCCCCCAGCGGGTGCGCAAAAAACCCTCGCCGGGCGTGCCAGACCCCAAAGGTACGTCTTGT
>JANNVG010000735.1:0-2611 GCA_031414395.1 Fimbriiglobus sp. | reverse complement strand
ACGAGGTCACCCCACCAGCCCGAAGAAGATCTCTTCCAGGTCGTCGCTGCCGTGGGCGGCTTTCAACTCGGGCAGCGTGCCTTGCGCCATCAGCCGGCCGTTGGCAATGATGGCCACGCGGTCGCACAGCTTCTGCACTTCGGTGAAGTGGTGCGTGCTGAACAGGATCGTCTTCCCCTCGGCCCGCAGTCGGGCGATGTTCTGCAACACGGCCCGTTGCACGAGCACGTCCAGCCCGGCGGTCGGCTCGTCGAAGATCAGCACGGGCGGGTCGTGAACGAGCGCCCGGGCGATGCTCACCTTCTGCCTCATGCCGGTGCTCAGCCGCCCGCCGACGACGTGCTTGAACTCGGTCATCTGGAACGTGTCGAACAGGTGATCCAGCCGGGCGGTGAGAGTGGCCCCGCTCATGCCCGCGAGCTGGCCGTAATACTCCACCATCTCCCACGCCGTCATGCGGTCGTAGACCCCGGTGTTCGCGCTCAGGAAGCCGATGTGCCGCCGCACTTGGGCGGGCTGTGTCACCACGTCGAAGCCGGCGACGGTGGCCACTCCGGCGGTGGGTTTGAGCACCGTGCAGAGCATTCGCAGGGTGGTCGTCTTGCCGGCGCCGTTCGGCCCGAGCAGGCCGAACACCTCGCCCGGACGCACCGAAAACGACACTCCCTCGACGGCCGTCTTCGGCCTCCCGTCGGCCCCCGCGAACGCTTTCGTCAGCCCGTCGAGTTCGATCATGATTGGTGACAGTGTGAGGAGCTAACCACAGAGGCACAGAGACACAGAGAAGACAGGAGGAGGGAGAAAGCAGTTGCCACGGCTCAACACAGATCAAAGCAGGATCAGAACACAGAACGATTCTCGTTTCCGATCCGTGCCCGCATCCTGTCTTTTATCCGTGGCGATTTCAGCTTTCTTTCTCCTCGTCTTCTCTGTGTCACTGTGCCTCTGTGGTTAGCTCTGTTTCCCATCGGTACCGTCGTCGTCCTTGATGTCGCGGAACAGGTCCGGCTTGCCGAACTGCGTCGGGTCGAACGTGCCGCGGGCTTCGGCTTCCAGGATGCGAATCCGCGTGTCCATGTCCCGCAGCTTCTTCTCCAACTGCTCCACCTTCACCCCGGCCTCGTCCTTGTTGCTCGGCTTCGGCACTTCGGGGTAACCCAACTGCCGCTGTAGCGCGGCGAACAGGAACAGCGGATCCCGCCCGCGGCTAGCCTTGGCGATCTTCCCTTCCTTCTCGGCGAACAGCGGCAGCAGGCTCGGCACGTACTCCGGGTTGTCCCGCTTGCGGTCGGCCACGTACTGCACCGACCGCAGGTAGACCAACTCGGCGAACTCGACGATGCCCACCTGCCGCCGCACGATGTTCGCGTTCTCCTGCCAGTCGGCCGGGAAGAACGGCTCCTCGCTCATCGCCACCAGGCCGTCGGTGTACCCCAGGCGGTTGCGGGTGATGGCCTCGAACTGGTACACGAACAGCCCGGGGTGCGTGGGCGTGCCGGCCTTGTACGTCGCCTCCCGTTCCAGCACTTGCAACGCCGTGAGGAAGGGGAACTTCCGCTTGTCTTCGTCGGACTGCTTCACCACGAACCGCTGGAACGGGGTGAAGTAGTGCGGCAGCTTGGCGAACCCGCTGGCCAGTTGGCCGGAGTGCCGCATCTCGGAGGCCAGGAACTGCACGGCCATCGGCAGGCGGGTGGTGGCGAGCACCTCTTCGGCGATGGAGGCGAGCACGTCCTGGGCGGCGTTCTCCGATTGCACCCGCTCGCGGAGGGTGCGGAAGAAGTACGCCTGCTCGATGCACTCGTCGCGGTCCGGGGGGGTGCCGGCGGTCATGGGGGCATGGTACGCCGCGGGCGGTACAATGCCACCACCGACACCCAGGGGGCGACCCATGAGCCGGCGGTTCCGAACGGTTGCGTCGTTCGACGTGGCGTACAAGGCGGACATCGTGGCCGCCGCCCTGGAGGACGCGGGCATCGCGGCGCAGGTGACCGACCGCGAAATTGTGTCGATGGAGTGGCTGCTGGCCAATGCGGTGAACGGAGTCAAGGTGCAGGTGGCCGAAGAGGACGAGCGGCGGGCGATGAAGGTCGTCAACGAGATGTTTCGGACCGGCTTCAACCAGTCGCCGGTGAGCGACGAGGAGTTGGAGCGGCAGGCACTGGAGGCCGGCCCGGACGACGGCGAGGACGCCCCGCCGCCGGATCAACCCGCCCCCGACACGCCCCGGCAGGCCACCCGCGCGGACTCCGGCGACCTGAACCGCGACCAGTACGCCCGCCGGTTCATGCTCTGTTCGGTGTTCAGCCTCGTGCTCCCGCCGCTCGTCATCTACGCCTTCTACCTGGGGCTGGTGTCGGTGTTCGGCTCGGGGCCGATGACGAGTGTCGGGTGGCAGCGGGTCGGGTTCGGGGTGGCGTTCGGCGGCATCTGGATGGCGGTGGGAATCTGGCTGTTGACGATCCTGCTGTAACGGAGCTTCGGCGGCCATGATCCCGCACCCCGACGACACCATTGTTGCGCTGTCCAGCGCCGCCGGCCCCGGCGTGCGGGCCATCGTCCGCGTCAGCGGGCCGAACGCGGCGGAGGTGGTGGGGGCGGTGTTCGTGTC
>JANNVG010000734.1:0-5463 GCA_031414395.1 Fimbriiglobus sp. | reverse complement strand
CTTGGCTTACAGTCACATGAACCTGGGGAATCTGCTCACCGGCCGGAAGCGGTACGTGGAAGCCCACGCGCACTTCCAGGAGGCGTTGGCCATCCGCGAGAAACTGGCCACCGACTTCCCCACCGTGCCCGAACATCGGTCCGATCTGGCTCGCACCCACCAGGCGTCGGGGTATCTGTTAGATGCCATGAGCAAGAGTTCGGAGGCGGAGAAGCAGTATGCCAGGGCTCGGTCTCTCCTGAAGAAACTGGTCGCCGAGTTCCCCGCCGTGCCCGACCATCGGTTCGATTTGGCTTACAACCACAAGCAGGTGGGGGTTCTGCTGGCGGGACTGGGGGAGCTAGCGGGTGCCCAGGAGCATTACACACACGCTCTGACCCTCCTGGAAAAACTGGCCGCCGACTTCCCCGACGTGGCCTCATACCGCGTAGAACTCGGCGTCTGTTACTGTGGCGTCGGCAAGTTGCTGCGAGACGGTGGCAAGCCGAGGGACAGTCTGGGGTGGTTTGAAAAGGCGATCAACACGCTCCGGCCGATCCACGAGAAGAACCCACAAACCGGACCAGCCCGTGAGTTTCTCTGGAAGAGCTATGTGCAACGGGCACGAGCATTCAATACGGTGGAGGAGTTCGCCGCCGCTGTGAAGGAGTGGGACCGGGCGGTGGAACTGGGCGAGAAGGAAATGCGGTTGCTGACGCGGGCGTGGCGCGCGACTTCGATGATGCGTGCCGGGCAGGTGGCGGAAGCCGTGGCCGAAGTCGAAGTGTTACGCAAAATCGAAGGCTGGGATAAGGACGATTGGTGCGGTTTCGCTCGCATCTACGCCGTCGCTTCGTCCCGGATCGCTGCCGAGAAGCAGAATTACTCCGACAGGGCGATGGAGTTGCTTGGGAATGCCGTGAAGGGCGGGTTCAAGGATGCTGCCCAGCTGAAATCGGACAAAGACTTCGACCCCATCCGCGAGCGGAACGACTTCAAGAAGTTGGTCGCCGAGTTGGAGAAGAAGGCGACGCCGGAGCCGAAGAAGTGATCGCCCGCCGTGCTACTTCTTCTTCGGCACGTCGCGGCGGAACTCTTCCACCTTGCCGTCGGGGTCCACCACCACCAGCGAGTCGGCGGTGAGCGATTTGACAGTGAGTGTCTCGCTCCGCTCGCCCGACCCGGTGGTGATGGTGTACAGCAGCTTCACCCCGTCCAGCTTGTACTTCCCCTTGTGAACCGTGTCCCGCTTCGGGTCGCCGGTGTCGAACCGCAACAGCATCCCGCCGTCCTTCCCGAACACCGTCATGAACGTCACGTCCTTCGGCAGTTCGGCCGACCCCTTCACCAGCACCCAGGTGCCGGCCAGGGCGGGCACCTCGGCGGCGGGGCCGGTGGCACTCCTCTTGCTCGACGAGAACCAGCAAGTACACTTCCCGGCGGCGGTGCAAGCTGTGTCCGGGATGGGCGGGCGGCGGGAGGCGGTGACGAGAGACATGGTGCTCCAAAATGCCCACCGCTACCTCGGCAAAAGCAGCAAACCTTTGCTTCCGGATACCGCCCTCGAAGACTCTCGGAAATGCCGTGACAAACTGGTCGCCCGCCGCAAGACTGAACTGAAAGACAAGCCGAAAGCCACCCCGCCGGACAAGAAGTAATCCCCCTCTGCCGGGCACCCCAACGGGTGCCCGGGTGGCGTTTCCGCCCCGTCCGCCACTTTCCGCGAAAAATCCCCGTTCCGCGCGAACCTGCCCGAACCTTCCCCCGTCTGAGGGGAGTCCCGCGAAATTGTTCGCGGCCGATGGGGTCGTCGAAATCGGACGAAATGTGGCGCAAGAACTAGACGCCGCGGTCGAATCTCCGGTATAAGAACAGACCGGACGCGACCGTAGCCAACGATCTTGCTCCCGTTGCGTCTGTCTTCTGTAGCCCCAGTCAACCCCCTTACTTCCTCGAACGTTCGATGTCGTAGCAATCCCGCTCACCGGCGTGGCGGTTCGCACCGAACCCCCGCCCTCTCCGCCCGGAGGTGCCCCGTGCTCATCACGACCATTCAGACGACGAACCGCCACACCACCCTCACCGCCGCCAACGCGGTGCAGGCCAACGGCGATCGTTTCGGTCTGGGTCGGATGCAGGTGGAACCGCCGGCGGAGTCTTTCCTGTCCCAGGGGCGCACCTTCTTGCCCCCGCTCCCGTTCCCGGACCAGAAACCCGGGCGGAAGGACAGCGGAGACCCCACACGGTATCCGCAGTCACCCGCCCCGGCCGGTCCGGTCGGAAGTGTCCCCGGTTCCCCGGTGTGTCGAACGGAGTTGGAGGTAGCCACCGTGCTACCCGCCCGCTCCGAGGCCACCACCCTCACCCTGGAGTCCAAGCTGGACCCGTTCGGCCGACGCCGCGACTGCCAATCGCCGCCCGCCCGCGCGGACATCCATCCGGACTCGAAGGCCGACGCGAGTTGGCCCCAGGTGAGAGTGAGTGCCGCGACCGCCGCATCCCAGTGAGGTGACGCCCGGCATACGCGAACCCCGCAACGGAATCCGCACCCGGACCAGGCGCGAGCTTGGCCCGACCGACGATCACCAGCGACTTGGCGCGTACTGCTTCGGCTTCACCGGGATCCGGAAACATCCCGCAACCCCCAACCCGTGCGGACGGCCGGCCACGGCCCGGCTTCAGTTCCAAGTTCCAGGTTCCAGGTTCCAAGTTTCACCCTGTTGAAACTTGCTCGACTTGGAACCTGGAACCTGGAACCTGGAACTGGCCCGACAGCCCCCGTCGCACTTCCGCCGTCCCACCGCGGACCACCCGCACCGGGATGCGCCGACGCATTCGCACCGCCACCGGGCCATGACCCGGTTCGCCCAGGTGCGTGTCGCGCGCTCCCCTGCGGGCCCGCCCGGCTTCACCGGACGCCGGCCCCCCACCTCGATCAGGGGAGGCCGCCCGGGAGCGCTGGCAACGTGGGTACGGGTGGACACACAACACCCGATCGGGACAGGACTCTGATCATGAGCTGGACCGAAATCACTGTTCTGGTGGACCGGGCCAAGACCGGCGACCGGGAGGCGTTCGGCGAGCTGGTCGTGCGGTTCCAGAGCAGCGTGTACGCGATGTCGCTCGCGCGGGTGCGGAACCCGAACGAGGCGCAGGAACTGGCACAGGAGGTGTTCGTTCACGCCATGCGGAAGCTGCCGCAACTGCGGGACCCGCGGTGCTTCGCCGGCTGGCTGCGGAAGATCACCGCCCGGATGGCGATCAACCGGCTGACCCGGCGGGGGCCGGCGTTCGGCACCGACCAGGAGATCCTGGAAGGGGTGGCCGGGGCCGTGAAGCCGCCCGAGCACGACCTGGAGGCGAGCGAGGCGAAGGCCGAGCTGCACGCCGGGCTGAACAAGCTGAAGGCCGAGGACCGGGCCACCCTGGAGGCGTTCTACCTGCGGGGGAAGAGCCTGATCGAGATGAGCGAGGAGTTCGAGGCCCCGATCGGCACCATCAAGCGGCGGCTGCACGTGGCGCGGAACCGGCTGAAGGAGATCCTGGGCGGCACGGCCGCCGACCAGGGGTTCGAGTCGCCGACCGCGGAGACGATGACCGACATGCTGGCCGTGTGATCGGCGGCAACTGAAGTAAGAGCCGCGAGCCGCACCGATGTCACACGCCCTTCGTCCCGCCGTCGAACGACTCGAGCGGCGCGACACACCCGCCACCCTGTACGCCCTCACCGCCGACAGCCGACTCATCCAGTTCGACTCCGCCGACCCGAGCCGGATCACCGCCGACGTGCCGTTGGACAACCCGTCCGACCGGAACAACGAGCGGCCGGTGGGCATCGCCTTCCGCCCCCGAACCGGCCAACTGATCTCACTCCACCTGGTGACAGTGACGTTCCAGTCGGGCGAAAAAGAGATCAGGCACGCCATCGCGTACGTCATCAACCCGCTCACCGGCAAGCAGACGCGGTACTTGGATGATTTCCAACTGCCCGGCGTCATCGCCGCCGACGTCACCGCCGCCTACGGAGTCACGTTCGACCCGGTCACGGACGAACTCCGCATCACCAACTCGAACGGGTACAACGGCCGGTTCGTCATGCGGAACCTGACGTTCAGCCGCGACACGAACGTCAACCCGGTCGGTCAGGCGGGCAGTTCGACGGCGTTCGACCGCAACTTCGACGGCCACCTGGGGGCCGCCGGCACCACCATGTACGCCGTCAACGCGGGCACCGGCAACCTGCAGACGCAGGGCGGGCTGAACGGCTCCCCCGGCCCGAACGGCGGCGTCCAATCGGTCGTCGGCCCGCTCAACGTGCCCATCGACCCGACCGGCGGGGTCGGGTTGGCCGTCGCCCCACGCCCCACCGTCGCCGGGCCGGCGTTCGCCGTGTTCGACGGTGCCCCCGGTGCGGGCGTCTCGACCGGCCTGTACTCGGTTAACCTGACCAGCGGGACGGCCACCCGTGTCGGTCTTGTGGGCGACGGGACGACCAAGCTCATCGGGCTGACCGTCGCCCCGGAAGGGCGGTTCGCAGCGGGCAGCGGCCCGGGCACCGACTCGAAGGTGGAGGTGTACGACCCGTTCAGCGGAAACCTGCTGCGGACGATCAACCCCTTCCCCGGCTTCTTCGGCGGGGTGACGGTGGCCGTGGCGGACGTGAACCGCGACACCGTGCCGGACGTGGTCGTCGGGGCGAACGCCGGCGGCGGGCCGCACGTGAAGGTGTACGACGGGGTGAGCGGGGCCGAACTGTATTCGTTCTTCGCCTTCAGCGCGGCCTTCCGGGGCGGGGTGAGCGTGGCCGGCGCGGACGTCAACGCCGACGGGTACGACGATCTGGTGATCGGGGCGGGTCCGGGCGGCGGCCCGCACGTGAAGGCGTTCAGCGGGGCCAACCTGGGCGAGTTGGCCAGCTACTTCGCCTTCGACGCGGCCTTCCGCGGCGGGGTGAGCGTGGCGGCCGGCGACTTCGACTGGGACGGGGCGGCCGAGGTGGTGGTCGGGGCCGGGCCGGGCGGCGGGCCGCACGTACAGGTGTTCGCCCGCAACCCGCTCTCCGGGTCGGTCGGCCTGTACTCCGGCTACTACATCATGGGTTCCGTCTTCGCCTACGCCCCCACCTTCACCGGCGGGGTGACGGTCGCCGTCGGGGATGTGGACGGGGACGGCGTGTTCGACGTGATCACCGGTGCCGGGCCGGGCGGCGGCCCGCACGTGAAAGCGTTCGGCTTGTCCCGTGCGACTGAGATCAGCAGCTTCTTCGCCTTCGACGCGACGTACGCGGGCGGGGTGCGGGTGGGCGTGGGCGACGTGAACCGCGACGGGCAGATGGAGATTCTGGCCAGCGGCCCCGGTACGACGCTCCGAGCGCTCAGCGCCCCGACCCAATCCCTCCTGCGGACGTTCGACGTGCTCGCCGGGGCGAGCGGCGTGACTGTCGGCGGGTGAGCTGGTGTAGGCGGAAGTCCGGCGTGGGGGGGG
>JANNVG010000733.1:0-8645 GCA_031414395.1 Fimbriiglobus sp. | reverse complement strand
CCGCCCGCGTTACAAAAACCCCCCCCCCCCCGGGGCCCCCCCCCCCCCCCCCCCCGCGGCGGGCGGGGGGGGGGGCTTTTGGTTGTTTTCCGCAGGCCCGGGGGGGGGGGCGCCCCCCCCCCCCCCGCCGCCGCCCCCGCCCACCCACCCGCTCACCCGCCAGGACCGAACCGATGATCCCGACGAACAAGAAAATCGTCCTGCTGACGCCCCCGGCCGCCATCGTGGACAACGCGGCGTTCACGACCGCCACCCTCGACACCCTCGGATTCAACTACGTCGAGATCTTCGTCGCATTCGGGGCACTCGACATCGCGGTGGCGGCCCTGAAGGTGCAGGAGTCCGACGACTCGGGCATGTCCGGGGCGGCGGACATCACCGGCACGGTGGCCGGCACCGACGCCAACGATACCGGCAGCACTTCGACCCTGCCGAGCGCCACCGCCGACAACACCGTGTTCAAATTCGAGATCGATAAGCGGGGCCGCAAGCGGTACTTCGACGTGTCCTTCACCGGGGGCGACGGCACCGCCGGCACCTTCGCGGTGGTGTGGGCCATGCTCTCCCGCGGCGAGCAGGACCCGACGACCGCCGCACAGAAGGGGTGTGCCCAGGTGATGCGGGTGCCGTCGCCGTAAGCGGGCACTGACGTACCGACCACCGGAGACGACCATGCCGACGGCCATCGAGTTCCTGCACGACTGGGGCGTCCACCGCATCGGCCAGGTGGTGGACGCCCTGAACCCGTCCGACGCCGAGGTGCTCGTCATGAACAACATCGCCCGGCCGGCCGGACTGCCGGCCCTGAAACCGACCACCGTCACCACGACGGCGGTCAGCGGCCCGCCGGCCGCGGAGATCGCCAAGCCGAAGCCGACCCCGAAGAAGCCGACCCCGAAGAAGGCGAAGGGCCAGTGATGCAGTACCCGGTGCCATCCTCTGCCCTCGAAACGCTCATCGGCCGGGCCGATGAGCCGGTGTCGCTCGTCGTGGCGAAGGCTCAGTGCCGGATCGAGCACGACGCCGACAACCTGCTGTTCCTCGGCGAGGCGGGCGTGCCGGGCTGGATCGCCGCCGCCCGGCAACTGGTGGAACGGGAGAGCGGGCTGAAGCTGCTCACGCAGACGGTGGCCATGACCTTCACAGGTTTCCCGTGCGGACCCCTGGAACTGCCGCTCGCCCCGGTGCAGTCGATCAGCAGCGTGGCCTACCGCGACGCCGCCGGCGACGAGCAGACGCTCACCGGGCACGGCACCTGGCTGGCGAAGAGGCCGCCGCTCGTCGGCGCTCCCGCGGGGGGCTGGCCGGCCACGGCGTGCGACGGCATGGCGGCGGTGACGGTGACGGCGGTGGTCGGGTGGGCCACGGCCGCGGCGGTGCCCGCCCAGGCGGTGCAGGCGATGCTGCTGATCCTCGGCTACTGGAACAGCTTCCGGGGCGACGGCAAGGATCCGAACCAGTACCCGCAGACGATCGGCATCCCGGCCGGCGCCCGGCGGCTGATCGACCAGTTGCGGCGGAGGGAGTACCGATGACCGCCGGCGACCTCCGCGACCGGGTGGCGTGGCAAGAGCCCACCTACACCGACGACCCGGAGTCCGGGCAGGCGAAGCAGGCGTGGGCGACGGTGGCCACCACGTTCGCCAAGGTGGAGCCGGCCGGCGGCGGGGAGCGGGCGAGTCACGCCCAGCAGCAGCCGTTCCGCCGGTACGAGATCACCGTCCGCTCGCGGACGGTCGACCCGCTGCACGACTGGAACGCGGTCTGGACGAACCGCGGGAACAAGGTGCTCAAGGTGCTGTCCGCCGGCGAGCACCCGAACGGCGGCGAGTTCGTGCTCGTCACGTGCGAGGAGCGGCCGGCCAGTTCCACCGGGTGAGGGCGACGAGATGGCCGCCAGAATCTCCGCCGCAGTGGTCGGCGCCGCCGAACTGAAGAAGACGGTGGCCACTTACGGCGAAAAGGTGTTGCGGCCGGCGGCCAAAAAGGGGGTGACGGAGGGTTCGAAGCAGGTGTCGCAGATGGCAAAGTCACTCGCCCCGAAGCGGACGAAGAGCCTGCGGCGGGCCATCGGGTGGCTGGTGAAGGCGAAGAGGAAGGGGTTCGGGTACGTGGGAATCATCGGCGCGCGGCGGGACACGAAGAAGGACCGGGCGGCGGGGGTGCTGGCCGAGCAGCAGGGGACGAAGAGCAAGAAGACGCTGTTCCGGCGGGTGGTCAAGTACAAGGGCCGCGAGATCGTCACCAACCCGAAGAACTACGCCCACCTGGTGGAGTTCGGCCGGCGGGCGGTGACGACGAGCAAGAAGGTGCTGAGTGACGGGGCGATGTTCTTCGGCAAGACGGTGAAGGCGGTGGCCCCGCACCCGTTCATGCGGCCGGCCTTCGAGCAGACGAAGGGGACGTGCGAAGGCCTGATCGCCCAGCACCTGCGGCTGGCCACACTCGGGAGGAAGGCGACGTGATCCCCCCGAAGCTGCGGAAGGCGATGAAGGACTGGCTGATCGCCCGCGTGCCCGAGGTGGCCAACCGGGTGCGGCCGTTCAAGGCCCCGCCGATCGACGCCGCCCCCTACCTGACGTACCACGGGGTGTCACACCGGCCGGTGAATGACTTGGACGCGCGCGGGGTGAAGAAGGGGCTGGCCGGGTTCAACCACACCCGCGTCCAGGTGGACGTGTGGGACACGGACTACGCCCGGTGCGGGAACGTCGCGGCCAAGATCACCGGCGACACGGTGGACAACCCCGGCGGGCTGCACGGCTGGCAGGGGTGGTTCCCCGACCACGAGGCGGACGGCCGGGTGGCCGTGCAAGCCTGCTTCCTGGTGGACGCCGAGGACGACGACGAGGAGCCGGACGACGGGTCGGCGGGCACGTGGTACCGGGTGCGACTGGATTTCGAGTTCCACTACGCGGAGGGCTGACGATGCCGTTCACGACCGGGTACACCAAGACGCTCACCGTCGACGGTGTCGCGTACCAGCAGACCGTCACGGGCAGTTCGGACGGCAAGGAGGAGCAGAAGCCGAGCGTGCCGGCGGCGAAGGTCGGCGTGCTGACCACCCGAACGGACGCCGACACCGGCACGTGCACGATGGCCTCCGGGCACGGGTTCGTCACGAGCGACAAGGTGGACGTGTTCTGGAACGGCGGCTCGCGGCGGAACCTGACTGCCACCGTCACCGGCGACTCGGCCGTGCTCGACGGCGGGAGCGGGGACGTGTTGCCCGCCGCGGCCACCGCAATCACGGCCATGAAGCCGGTCGAGCGGCCGTTCACGGTCGATGGCGACACGGTGGACGCCCTGACCGTCAAGTGCCCGGTGAGCGGGTGGGTGGTGATCCGCGACTCGCTCGACGCGGTCCTGGCGGCCTATCAGATCCCGCCCAACCTGGGCGGGGCGAAGGTGTGGGCGGCCGGCGGCGGCGAGGCCAACCCGCTCGCCGGCGTGGTGGCCGACCACGTGCTCTTCTCGCACGGCGACAGCGCTCAGGCGCAGACGATGGAGGCGGTCGCCCTCTCCTGACCACGACCCGCCGTGCGTCCGCACCGCCCGGACTGACCCGACCGACATCGCCCCGGAGACCCGCAATGCCCTGGCCCCTCTTCACGACGAGCAGCCGCCCGCCGACGGTGAACAACGCGGCCAACGTCGGCCTGTACGCCGTCGGCTCGCAGAGCCACTCGTTCGGCTCCCGCGTGTGGGTGAGCACCACGCCCGGCGTCGTGCCGTCGGCGTTCACCGGCAGTTTCACCCAACTGCCGCAGGTGCGGAAGGCGATGTACACGCCGGGCGAGACTGAGAAGGTCGAGAAGTCGCACCTGCTCAGCCCGCACCGCACCCGCGAGATGCGGGGGTCGTGGAACGTGCCCGGCAGCTACGAATTGGAGTTCAACTTCACCACCCTGCTGCGGGAGATCCTGTCCGCGCTGACGGTCAACGTCACCGCGGCCGACGAGAACCACCGCTACGTGGTGGTCGAAGACCCGAACGGGGCGGTCCACCAGCTCTACGGCTTCTTCCAGCCGCCGAGCGGCGACCAGAAGACCATCGAGGCCACGGACAACACCCTCACGCAGAAGTTCGAGAGCTGCGGCGTCGACTACTACGTGAACGCCGCGTAACCCCGACCGGGCAGCCCATTGTCGTCGATCACCATCCCCGAGCCGGTCGCCCCGGCGTACCCGGTCTTCTGCCCCGGCGCCCTGCCCGACGGCACGCCGGTCGCCGTGTACGTGTGCGTGCGGGAGTTGGGCGACGACGACAAGCGTGCCCTGGCCGAACTGCTGGCCGGCGTGCCAGGCTGGCCCGAGCGCGTGCAACTGATCCTCGACGAGGTGGCGTGCCAGAGTGACGGCACGCCACCCACGCAGGCGATGATCGACGAGTGGTTCCCCCGGTTCCCCCCGCAGACCGTCGAGAAGCTCCACCGGGCGGCGTGCGCGGCCAACGGCCTGCCGCACCTGCCCATCCCCACCCACTACCTCCCACCCCCCACGCCGACCAATGGAAAGCAAAACCGCAAGCGCCGCTGACCTGCGCGCGCTGTTCCTCGCCCGTCGCACCACCCGCGACGACTGCACCCCAGTGCCGGCCGACGACTGCCCGGTGCCGGGCGTGTTCGTCGCCAAGATGAGCGCCGGCATGTACCTGCGGTACGCCGAGGCCGTCACCCCCTTCGAGGCCAAGAAGGGCGACGACGCCGACACCAAGTGCGCGAAGAGCAGCCAGCGGCTGGCCGTCCGCCTGCGGTACGCGGTGGTGGACGCCGCCGGCGACCCGGTGTTCTCTCCCGAAGACGAGGACCTGGCCGACATCGATTTCGACACCGTGTCCGGACTGCTCGCGCAGTTCTCCGAGATCAACGGGATGGTCGAAAAAAAAGCTCCCCCGCCGAGCACCTCGCCCGCCGCCTCGCCCTCAAGTGCGGGCGGGCCGACTTCGCCCGCTTCCTGACCGAGCTGACGGCCGAGGACCTGAACGGGTGGGCGGAGTACGAGCAGGCGGAGAAGTGGGGGTGGCGGCCGGACCTGATCCCGACCGCCGAGGTGTGTGCGGTGGTCGCCAACGTCCACCGCACGAAGGGCGAGCCGCTCACCCGCGACGACTTCCTCCCGCACGTGCGGGGTGACGAGCCGGTCGGGGCGGTGGACCGGGCGAGTCAGGTGCGAGCGGGCGGCGGCGTGGTGCTGGCACTGCCCGCCCTGGTGTCGTTGACCTCTCACTCCCGGCCGGAGGGCTGAACCCGTGGCAACGTCGATCGGCAACCTGGCCGTCTACCTCTCCGCCGACACGGGGCAGGCGGAGTCGAAGATTGCCGGGCTGGCGACCAGCGTGGACAAGTTCGACAAGAAGATGAAGGGCGTGGGCGACACCCCGCCGAAGATGCGTGGCTTCGACCGGGCGGGCAAGAAGGCGAGGAAGATCGCCGACATGGACGGTGCCCCCGACTGGCGACACCCCGGCGTGGGAGACTGGAAGGCGGGCAAGCGGATCGCTCAGGTGGAGGGGCGGCACCGGGGCGGCGTGGCGGGCGGCGCGGCACGGAAGGGGGGCGGCGGGGCGGCGGTCGCCGACGCGATGACGGGCGTGATGGGCGGGGTGACCAGCACACTGAGCATGATGGGTCCGTGGGGGGCCGCGGCGGCGGCGGCTCTCGGCGTGGTGACGCTCGCCGCCGCCGGGCTGAAGAAGGCCTTCGACCTGGCGGGCGATGCCAGGGCCAACGCCAAGGCGTTCGAGATCCTCACCGGGTCGGCCGAGAAGGGGCGGGCGCTCACCGCCGCCCTCGACGAGTACGCGGCCAAGACGGCGTTCAGCAGCCGCGAGACGGCCGAGCTGGGCAAGCAACTCCTGGGCGTGGGCGTGGAAGCGGATCAGGTCATGCCCGCCATCAAGACGTTCGGCGACATCGCGGCGGTGCTGGGCGGGAACACCACCGAGCGGATGCAACGGCTGACGAAGGCGTTCGGCGACGTGAAGGCGGCCGGCCGCATGTCCGCCGAGGAGATGAACCAGTTCAACGAGGCCGGGGTGAACATCGGTGACGCGCTGGCGAAGACGATGCACAAGCCGCGGGAGGAGATCAAGAAGCTCGCGGCCGACGGGGAGATCGGGTTCGGCCAGGTGGCGACGGCGCTCAACTCGCTCGTCGCCGAGGGCGGCACGTTCGCCGGCGGGGCGGCGGAGGGGGCCAAGCAGTGGAACGGACTCATGGGCCAGTACGCGGACGCCACCGACGTGGCGTTCAAGCGGGTCGGCGAGGCGGTCATGCAGGACCTGCACCTGGAGGAGGTGTTGCAGGAAGGCCTCGACGTGCTGGACCAGTTCCCGGACGTGCTCACCCAGATGCGGCCGGGGCTGAAGTTTTTCGGCGAGTCGGTCCGGACCGGGGCGAAGGTGACGGGCGACATCGTCACCGCCGGCGCCAAGTTGCACCAGGTGATGGGGGCGGCGGGCAAGGCGTTCTTCGGCCCCGAGATGAAGCAACTCGAAGCGTTCATCGGCCAGTACAAGTTGACCATGGCCGACCTGGGGAAGCTCGACATTCAGGGGTCCATGACCGGCGGGGCGAAGGCCGGAATCGATGCCATCGAACCCTACGCCCTGGCGGTCGCCGACTTCATCGACGCGGCCGTCACCGCCCAGATGCGGCTCGACCACGCGATCAAGACCGTCGAGGCCACGGGCAAGGGCATGTTCGCGGTCCTGGGTGCGGGGTTCAAGGCGGTCACCGACCCGCTCGACAACATGATCGGCAAGCTGAAAGTGGTCGGCGAAATCCTGAAAGACCCGACCAAAGTGTTGGACCTGCCGAAAGCGTTGGCGTCCGCGGCCGACGACCTGAAAGGCTTCCGGCCGGAGTTCAAGTTCGACTTCGGCAAGGCGGACCTGCCGCCGGCGGTGGTCGAAGGGCACGACACCCGCAAGCGGGTGGAGGATGCCATCCGGGCCGGCCGGGACGGCATCAAGGGCATCGAGACCGAGCGGGCGATGGAGCAACACCGCGAGAACATGGCGAAGGTGATCGCCGCGTACCGCGGCCTGCACCCGGCCCTCGACGCCCACCTGGACGGGCTGGAGAAGGCGACGGGGGCGGCGGGCAAGTTCGGCCACGGGCTGGACGCCGGGGCGGCGAAGCTGTCCGCCCACCTCCGCGACGAGGCCACGAAGCTGACCAAGGAGTACGCCGACCCGCTCTCCGCCCTGTTCAAGAAGGCCGACGACCTGGACAAGATGAAGCAGTTCGGGGCGATCACCGACAGCACGCGGGCGCTCGCGTTCGGGGCCGAGGCGGAGAAGCTGTTGAAGCTGAAGGGCGAGCCGAACCGCCCAGCCCCGGCCGTCGAGTACGGGTCACAAGAGTTCGCCCGGCTGACCCAGCAGGCGACCGCCGGCGGCGGGCCGCGGGACTTGCTGTCGGCCGTCCAGAGCTTGCGCGACGAGCAGAAGGAGCACGTGCGGATCGCCGGCCAGCAGCTCGACGAGCTGCGGAAGATCCCTCGCCCGCAAGTCGTCAAACTCGGAGGTGAATAGCGATGGCCCAACTGCCACCCGGCGGCGCGACGTTCACCACCCCGGACGTGGTCCTCTGGGCGACCCTCTCGCCCGACGGCCAGGACCACAGCAAGAACGCCCGCGACGGCACGCACTCGTACCGCGAGACGTGGCTGGTGCGGGTGGGCGTGCCGAACGTGCCACTCGCCGCCGTGCGGGCGAGCAAGCGGATCCCGGCCGACGGCATGGCCCTGTACCCGCACGTGGTGGCGACCGACCCGCTCCTGCTCGGCACGTACATGCGGCCGGACGGGGCCACACCCACCGACGACACCGTGGGCGTCGTGCTGCGGGACGTGAAGGCCACCCGCGACCCGTACTACTTCCAGGTGTCCGTCTCCTACGAGGGGCTGAACGACCCGACCGCCGAGACGCCCGACGTGGCCTCCGAGGAGGTGGCCTACCAGGAGCACCTGACGTTCGACGTGAACGGCAAGCCGGTCATGAACAGCGCCTTCGACCCCATCGACGGGGGGATGCCGTCAGAGGGCTTCTACAAGAAGGTGACGGTCACCCGCAACCTGCCCTACGACTCGTGGCACATGAAGAAGGGGGACGCCTACCGCAAGACCCTCAACCGCGCCGCCTTCGTCTACCCCGAGCAGCTCGACGGCGGCGACCCCGTGTCGGAGGTGCCGGGCGCCGTGCTCATCGACAGCATCCGCGAGCAGCGGCTCCAGCGGTCCAAGGTCACCGGCGCGGCGGCCTCCGTGCGGTACTACTGGCGCGTCACGGTGGAACTGCTGATCGACCTGCAAGAGGTGCGACTCGCCGACGGCACGAAAGTGCGGCGGCTTCACCGCTGGGTCGTCCCCGACGCCGGCTTCCACCAGTTCAAGCAGGCGGACGCCGGCCCGCCGGTCAAGTGGCGGAAGATGGCCATCCCGGTGAGCGAAGCAGGCAGCCACGCCCCGCAACTGCTCAACGGCATGGGGCAAGCGTTGGTGCCCCGCAGCAAGCAGTTGAACGAGATCGAGTTCTTGCCATACGTGTACACCTCGGCGCTCGGCGGGCTGTGCCCGGACTTCTACGCCACCACCGCCGGCGAGACGTTCACGGTGGCCGACGCCCAGGGCGTGTTGGCC
>JANNVG010000732.1:0-4022 GCA_031414395.1 Fimbriiglobus sp. | reverse complement strand
TCTCGCCGAGAGTCGGAGTGAGGGGGTTGCCGGAGTGACGGGCGTGCAGTTGCTGGAAGTCGTCACACGCTCCACGCGGGCGTCCCAGGCGAAGGCCCCCGTCCGACTCTCGGCGAGAGTCGGCCACCCGTCCGGCACCTACTTCGGTGGCGGCGGGGGCGGCATCGGGCGTTCCCACTTCTCGACGGGCGGGCAGTCGATGGGGTTGGCGATGACCGCCCGGCGGTTGCGGATGAGCGGGTCGTTGGCGTAGGGCTTCTGCGCCCACGAGCAGCCGCAGGCGGTCGCCAGCAGGATCAGGATTCCACGTTTCAGAATCCGGAACCGCATCGGCTTCCCAACTTGGAACCTGGAACTCTGCTATCCCCGGACGTGCCCGTCGCCGGTGACCACGTACTTGTAGGTGGTGAGTTCGCGGAGGCCGCACGGCCCGCGGGCGTGGAACTTGTCGGTGCTGATGCCGATCTCCGCGCCCAGGCCCAGCTCGCCGCCGTCGTTGAACCGTGTGCTGGCGTTCACGCACACGGCCGACGAGTCCACCCGTGCCACGAAGCGGCGGGCGGCGGCGGTGTCCCGCGTGATGATGGCGTCGGTGTGGCCGGAGCCGTACCGGGCGATGTGGCCCACCGCCGCGTCCAGGTCTGATACCACCTTCACCGCCAGGATCAAGTCGAGAAACTCGGCCCCGAAGTCGGTGTCGGTGGCGGGCTTGGCGGTCGGGATGTGCTTCACCGCCTCCGGGCACCCGCGAATTTCCACGTTCAGCTTGTTCAATGCTTCGCCCACCCGCGGCAGGAACTTGGCGGCAACGGTGGAATGAACGAGCAGCGTCTCGGCCGCGTTGCACGCCGACGGCCGGCAGACTTTGGAATCGATCACGATCCGCTCGGCCGCGTCCAGGTCCGCACTCTCATCGACGTACACGTGGCACACGCCGAGGTAGTGCTTGAGCACCGGCATGGTGGCTTCGGCGGCCACACGGCGGATGAGGCTTTCGCCCCCGCGCGGAATGGCGAGGTCGATGAACTGAGAGAGCTTGAGGAAATGACCGACGGCGTCGCGGTCTGCGGTCGGCACCAGTTGAACAGCATCCGCCGGCAACCCGTGCTTCGACAACTCGTCGGCCAGGATGGAATGCAGCGCCGCGTTCGTGTGGGCCGCTTCTTTCCCGCCCCGCAGGATGACGGCGTTGCCGCTCTTCACGCACAACGCGGCGGCGTCGATGGTGACGTTCGGCCGGCTCTCGTACAGGAAGAACACCACGCCGAGCGGCACGCCCACCTTCAGCACCTGCAACCCGTTCGGCCGCGTGCCGCCTTCGCGCACTTCGCCCACCGGGTCGGGCAGCCCCGCCACCTGCCGCATCCCGTCGGCCGCCGACTTCAACCGCGCCGGGGTGAGCGTGAGGCGATCAATCGAAGCCGCGTTCAGCCCGAAGCCGGGGGCGGTGGCCACGTCCTTCGCGTTGGCGGCGAAGATGTCGTCCGCTTCCCGCATCAGCCGATCCGCGGACGCGAGCAGCCAGGCGTTCTTTTCAATGGTGCGGACGGTCGCCAGCTCGACGGACGCGGCTTTCGCACGCCGGGCGATGGAGAGGCACAGGTCGGGGAGGGACATAAAGACCTCACCCCCCGTCCCCCTCTCCCAGGGGAGAGGGGGTGTTCAAGGGGGTTCGTGGCTGATCGTCACGGCGAGTTTTTCACGGCTGGCTCTCGAAGGCTCGCGGTGACGACAGGGAGCGTGTGCGGATTGAACACCCCCCTCTCCCCTGGGAGAGGGGGACGGGGGGTGAGGTCTCTCTTCTTACTCGTGCGTCACGTCGGTGAGAAGGCTGATCGCCACCACCTCGGCGCGGAACAGGATGAGCCGCTTGCGGTTCCGCTTGATGCCGGTGACGACACTGGCGGCGGTGTAGTTCTCGCGGCTGGTGTCGGTGTCGCGGAGGTCGTGCAGGTCGGCGTTCCGCAGCTCGAAGTAGTGCTCCTCGATCCGCTTGAGCGTGCCCAGGCAGACGTACTCCCCGCGGAGGTCGATCACCACCTTCTCGTTCAGGAACTCGTCGAGCATGTGAACCCCGCAACCGGAAAGACAGATTTCACCGCCGAGGGCACATGAGGGCACGTGAGGGAAGCAGGGCGTCTCACGCAGAGCCGCAGAGACGCAGAGGAAGGCAGGGTGTCGAATGCCAACCACCATGCCGAACTCTGTCCTCTCTGCGTCTTTGCGACTCTGCGTGAGACTGCCTTCATTCTCCTCTGTCTTCCTCTCGTGCCCTCATGTGCCCTCGGCGGTGAACAGTTTTCTCCACTCCCGATAGCATAGCCGCACGCACCCGCACCGACCCACCCCATGAACGTCACCCTCGATTACGGCAAGACCGGCCTTGCCGTTACGCTCCCCGACGACCGGCTGATCGCCCCGCCGCTCGCCATCCGCGACGCCACCCCGTTGGCCGACCCCGAAGCGGCGCTCGAGGCGGCGCTCGCGTCGCCCGTTGGTACTGCGCCGCTTTCCGAATTGGCGAAGGGGAAGAAGACCGCGTGCATCGTGGTGTGCGACATCACCCGCCCGGTGCCGAACAGCCTGCTCCTGCCGCCCATCCTCCGCACGCTCGAAGCGAGTGGCATCCCGCGGAGCGGCATCACCATTCTGGTGGCCACGGGCCTTCACCGGCCGAACGTGGGCGACGAGTTGGTCGAGTTGGTCGGCGAGTTCGTGGCGACCAACTACCGCTGCGAGAACCACCACGGCAAGGCGACCGACGAGCACGAGTACCTCGGCACGTCGCCCCGCGGAGTGCCCATGTGGATCGACAAGCGGTACACGCAGGCGGAACTGAAGATCACGACGGGGCTGATCGAACCGCACCTGATGGCGGGGTACAGCGGCGGGCGGAAGCTGATTTGTCCGGGCATCGCCGGCCTCGAAACGGTGAGCGTGTGGCACGGCCCGCGGTTCCTCGAACACCCGCTCGCCGACTGCGGCATCCTCGACGGCAACCCGGTGCACGAGGAGAACACGTTCATCGCCCAGCAGGCCGGGTGCGACTTCATCGTGAACGTGTGCATCGACGGCAAGCGGCGGGTGACGTGGCTCGGGGCCGGGCACATGATCGAAGCCTGGAAGCACGGCGTGCAGTTCTGCCGCGACGTGGTGAAAGCCGCGGTGCCCGCACCCGCCGACGTGGTGGTGACGAGCTGCGCCGGCTACCCGCTCGACACCACTTGGTATCAGGCGGTGAAGGGGCTGACCGGAGCGCTGCCCATCGTGAAGCGTGGCGGCACCATCGTGCTGGCGGCGAGCCTGACGGAAGGTCTCGGCAGCCCGGAGTTTCAACACCTGCTCGACGAGTACAGTCGGGGGATGCGGTACGCCACCCTCGGCGGGAAGAACTCGGCCGGGCGCTCGCTCGACCCGAACACCTGCCGCATGGACGAGTGGCAACTGGTGATGCTGCAAAAGGTGCTGGAGCAGAGCCGGGTGAAGGTGGTGAGCGACGGGCTGGACGCGAACACCCTGCGGCGGTGCAACGTCGAACCGGCCGCGAGCGTGGAACAAGCCGTGGCGGAGAGCCTGGCGGAGTACGGCCCGGCGGCGAAGATCGCAGTCATCCCGAAGGGGCCGTATGTGCTGCCGTATGTGGGGAGTTGAGATGGCACGCGATGCCGTAGACCGGCTGCTAACCGACACCGTTGCCAAGCTGCGGGAGGCTGACGGCGATTGGGAAGGGATTGAATCGGCGATACGGAATTACATCGACCGCGGCGACCGGCTGAGGATGTCCCCTTACGTTCTCTGGGACTACTTCGCCATCAGCTCACCGGGTCTCCCTGAAGAAGCTGGCTACTGCGGGTACGACGTGGAGCGAATGAACACCCTGTTCGAGCGGCAGATGAGCGAGAAGTACGGAAGGAAGTGAGGCCGAAAACCCTGTCATGCACGGGGTGCTTAGACCACGGAACCAAACGCAAACCGACCAACAACCCCCGATGACAAGGATTGTTTTTAACACAAAAAAAACC
>JANNVG010000731.1:0-10636 GCA_031414395.1 Fimbriiglobus sp. | reverse complement strand
GGCCAGTGACCTACCTAACTCCTGTGGGGTAATCGCCACCCGACGCCTTCGGTGTCTTGGTGTCTGTGGTTGGCCCCGCGCTCGCGCGTCGGGCGAACAGGCGGATCGCGCGTCGGGCACACGAACTTCCGCCGCGGCGCGCTCCCGCGGGCTACACTACAACTCCTCCTACAGGGGCCGGCCAATGGCGTTCGACGTGGCGGTGGTCATCCCGACGTTCAACCGCGCCGACCTACTCCGGCAGACGCTCGACGCCATCCTCGTCCAATCGCACCGGCCGGTTGAGGTGGTGGTGGTGGACGACGGCGGGA
Source organism: Fimbriiglobus sp. (assembly GCA_031414395.1). Lineage (GTDB taxonomy): Bacteria > Planctomycetota > Planctomycetia > Gemmatales > Gemmataceae > JALHQU01. The sequence goes on along the minus strand of JANNVG010000731.1, from coordinate 10,325 downwards.
GCGACCACGCCGAACAGGTGGTGAGCAGCTTCGGCCCGCCGGTGAAGTACATCAAGCAGACCAACGGCGGGCAGTCGGTCGCCCGCAACACCGGCATCGCGGCCACTTCCGCCGCTTGGATCGCCCTGTGCGACGACGACGACCTGTGGAAGCCGAACTACCTCGAACGTGTCGCCGCGGCGGTCTCCCGCTTCCCCGACGCCGAGTTCGCGTTCAGCGACTTCGCCGTGGTGCGGGATGGGCAGTGGACGGCCGAAACGAAGTTCGCCACCGCCCCCGCCGGCTATTGGGACGGTGCCGCCGACACCGACGGCCCGTTCAGTTTGTACCGCGATTTCCTCAGCCGGCAGTTCCGCTTTCAGCCGGTGTTCCCGTCGTGCAGCGTGTTCCGCCGCAGCCTGTTCGACCGCGTCGGCGGGTACGACCCGGCGTTCAGCCGGGTGGGAGCGGAGGACTGGGAGTTTACCCTGCGGGCGGTGGCCGGGGTGCCGGTGGCGGCGGTGGCCGAGCCGCTGGTGGGCATCCGCAAGCACGCGGGCAACTTCTCGGCGGCGCTGCTGAAGATCTTGGAAGGGGAAGTGACCATCCTGCGGCACGCGCTGGCGACTCACCCGGCGGCGGCGGCCCACAAAGCAGAGATTGAAGCGGAGATCGGCAAGCGCACACGAGCGGCGGCGGAGGTGGCGTTCGACCAGGAGCGGTTCGACCGGGTGCGGGTGTTGGCGAAGCAGGTGCCGGCGGGGCTGCGGGGCGGCAAATTGAAACTGAAGGCGCTGATCGCGGGGCTGCCGGCGTTCCTGGCGAAGCCGCTCAAGCGGGTGCTGAGTCGGTAGCAGTCACTTCTTGACGAACGCGAGGATGACCGAGGTGATGAGGGCGATCACCGAAATGCCCATCGGGGCGAACTGCCACAGGCGGTCGGTACCTTTTTCGACGGTTTTCAGCCGCTCGTCATGCCGGGCCGACTGCTGGGGCAACTCCTCCAACTGCTTGACCCGCTCCTTCAGGTCGGCCACCTGCTGAGGTAACGTCTCCAACTGCCGGACCTGCTGCTTGAGTGCGGCGAAATCTTGCTTCAGTTCATCCAAGCGATAGTCCGTGACCGGGATATATCCTTCCACCTTTTCGGCCAGTTCATCAACCCGTTGGGTCACGGTTTTTGCCGCCATGCTACGCGCCCACCGCTTCGAGTTCTGGTTTCATTTCCTTCCGTAGCTTAATCACATCCTGGCGCAGCGTCTCAGCATAATTGGTCGCCAGCCCCCACAGTTGTCGGCGAATCGTCGCCCGCACCTTTTCGGGAACGGCGAGTTCGTGGGCGTCGATGGTTTCCGACACGCCGGACATCCCCAAGCGGAGCGTAAGCCGAACCCAATCCGATCCGAGGACGGGGCTCGGACTGCTCCACTCGGCAAATAGAGCAAGCCCTTTCAACTTCTCGGCTTCCTCCCGGAGGATGGCGTCAGCCGCCTCAACTCGGTTCCGCAGCCCCGCCTGGGAGTCGTGCAGATCGATCCTCGTTTCGATCATGGGTCGTCCCTCATGTGATCCATCCCCCCAATCAGTATACCGCCGCCTTCCGCCTTTGCCATCGGCCGGCCGCCTCCGTAAAACCCCTCTTGGTTACGCCGGTTCGCCTCCCCGCCCGGCTCCCTCCCTATTCAGCGAGACTCGGTGAGATGAGTACGAAGCACGTCTACTTCTTCGGCGGCAAAACGGCGGACGGCGACGGCAAGCAGAAAGAGCTGCTCGGCGGGAAAGGCGCGAACTTGGCCGAGATGTGCAAGATCGGCATCCCCGTGCCGCCCGGCTTCACCATCACCACCGAGGTGTGCGCCGCCTACTACACCGCCGGCAAGAAGATCCCCGACGCGGCACTCCCGCAGATCGACGAGGCACTCACCAAGGTCGAGAAGGAGTTCGGCAAGAAGTTCGGCGACACGAACGACCCGCTGCTGGTGAGCGTGCGGTCGGGGGCCGCCCTCTCCATGCCGGGGATGATGAACACCATCCTGAACCTCGGCCTGACGGACGCGAGCGTGGAGGCGCTGGCCAAGAAGACGGACAACCCCCGCTTCGCCTACGACAGCTACCGCCGCCTCATCGACATGTTCGGCAGCACCGCCATGGGCTGCGAGCACGAGAAGTTCGAGCACGAGATCCACGCCATGAAGGCGGCCAAGGGGTACACCCTCGACACCCAACTGACCGCCGACGACCTGAAGGAACTCGTCAAGAAGTACAAGGCGGTGTACAAGGCGCACGTGAAGGACGACTTCCCGCAAGACCCGAAGCGGCAACTGCTGCTGGCCATCAACGCCGTGTTCAACTCGTGGAACGGGAACAAGGCCATCGAGTACCGCCGCATCGAGCGGATCGAAGGGCTGAAGGGCACGGCGGTGAACGTGCAGGCGATGGTGTTCGGCAACATGGGCGAAGGGTCGGGCACCGGGGTGGCGTTCACCCGCGACCCGAACACCGGCGAGAACGTGTTCTACGGCGACTACCTCATTAACGCGCAGGGCGAGGACGTGGTGGCCGGCATTCGCACCCCGGAGCCGATGGCCAAGCTGAACGACGAGATGCCGAAGGTGTACAAGCAGTTGATGGAAATCCGGCAGACGCTCGAGAAGCACTACAAGGAGATGCAGGACATCGAGTTCACCGTGCAGGACGGCACCCTGTACATGCTCCAGACCCGCAGCGGCAAGCGGACGGGCACGGCGGCCGTGCGGATCGCCGTCGAGTTCGCCAAGGAAGGGCTGATCTCCGAGGCCGACGCCGTCAAGCGCGTCCCGCCGGACAGCCTGAACCACCTGCTGCAACCGCAGCTCGACCCGAAGAGCAAGATCAAGGCGGTGGCCACGGGCATCGCCGCCAGCCCCGGCGGGGCGAGCGGGAAGGTGATCCTGAGCGCCGAAGCCGCCGTCGAGCACGCCGCCAAGTTCCCGAACGACCCGATCATGCTGGTGCGCAAAGAGACCAGCCCGGAGGACGTGGCCGGGATGCACCTGGCGAAGGGCATCCTGACCAGCACCGGGGGCAAGGCCAGCCACGCGGCGGTCGTCGCCCGCGGGTGGGGCAAGCCGTGCGTGGTGGGCTGCGAGGCGGTGAAGATCGACGAGGCCGCCCAGACCGTCACCATCGCCGGCACGGTGGTGAAGGCGCACGAGTTCATCACCATCAACGGCACCAGCGGGGAGGTGATGATCGGCAAAGTGGAGACCATCGCCCCGACCATGACGGAAGACTTCAAGACGCTCATGACGTGGGCCGACCGGCACCGCAAGCTGAAGATCCGCACGAACGCCGACACGCCGGCGGACGCCGTCCGTGCCCGCGAGTACGGGGCGGAAGGGATCGGCCTGTGCCGCACCGAGCACATGTTCTTCACCGGCGACACCGAGGCCGAGAAGAAGGCCCGCATCTCGAGCATCCGCGAGGTCATCCTGGCGTCCGACGTGGCCGGGCGTGAGGTCGGGCTGAACAAGGTGCTGGTGTTCCAGAAGAAGGACTTCGTCGGCCTGTTCGCCGCCATGGACGGCTTCCCCGTCACCATCCGCCTGCTCGACCCGCCCCTGCACGAGTTCCTTCCGCAGGCGGACAAGCAGCAGGAGATGGCCGACGAGATGGGCGTGACGGTGGAGACGATCCGCGAGCGGATCGACGCCCTGCACGAGTACAACCCGATGATGGGGTTCCGCGGGTGCCGCCTGCCGATCGTGTTCCCCGAGATCGGCGACATGCAGGTGCGGGCCATCATCGAGGCGGTCATCGAGGTGAAGAAGATGGGCAAGAGCGTGCTGCCCGAGATCATGATCCCGCTCGTCGGCACGGTCGAGGAACTGGTCGTGCTGAAGAAGCGGGCCGTCGCGGTGGCCGAGGAGACGATGAAGAAGGCGGGCGTGACGGTCGAGTACCAGATCGGCACCATGATCGAGCTGCCGCGGGCGTGCATGACGGCCGACAAGATCGCCGAGGAGGCCGAGTTCTTCAGCTTCGGCACGAACGACCTGACCCAGATGACGTTCGGCTTCAGCCGGGACGACACCAAGGGGTTCATGCCCACCTACTTGGCCGAGAAGATCCTGCCCATCGACCCGTTCCAGACGATCGACTTCAACGGCGTCGGCGAGCTAATGAAGCTGGGCATCCAGAAGGGGCGTGACAGCCGCAAGGCGAAGCACGGCACGCACCTGAAGGTCGGCATCTGCGGGGAGCACGGGGGCGACCCGGACAGCGTCGTCTTCTGCCACGAGATCGGCATGGACTATGTGAGCTGCTCGCCGTTCCGCGTGCCCATCGCCCGCCTCGCCGCGGCCCAGGCCGCCATGGGCGGGGCCGGCAAGCGGGACAAGTAGAGATGGTTCCAGTCTGAACTGGACACGACGCCCCGGTCGGAGCAACATTGGCTCCGACCGGGGCGTTCTCGTTTGGGGGGAGTATGTCCAAAGCGATTACGAAAGACGGACCCCGAAAGGGAGCATCGCATAAAGCGCATTGGCGAGATTTAATCGCCAGGAACCTGCAAGGCTACCGGAACGTCGTAGCGAACGACCCGTTTCAAGATTGGTCAACACTGCGAAGTCCCGAAGAGTTGACACGACGCCAACTCTTGTACGGCATCGAGTTGCTTTGCGGGGACGCGCCGCGTGAGCTTGCGGAAGGGTATTTCCAGAAAGGGGCGGTCATCGCCACCCGCCTCCTCTCGGAGAAGGCTTGGCGGCGGCGGAAGTGGTGCGCGTTTCGGTATCCCGCCAACCTCGGGTTGATTCGCCAATCGCTGACATACTGCTCGTCGTTCCTCGGTCAGCCGCTCAACCTCGTTGCCGCTGTACTATCAACCAGCGAGATCACGCGGTACTTTACCGACCAAGACGCTGAAGGGTGGGCGGAGGACGACCAGCAGAGCTTCATCGGCGGGGTCGTACACCTACTGGTAGCGAAACAGTTCGACGAAGCGGTGCGGCTGATCTGCCAAGGTTGGAAGTGTCCCAGCCACGCCGCGGTTTGGAAATGTGTCCGCGACATCGGCGAAGCACTGGCAACGGGTGTGCCGGTGCCTCGCCAGACTCGGATCGCGTTCGCCAAGCAGTTGGAGTCGATCCGGAAGCCGCTCCGAGCGGCCATCATCCCCGCGTTCGAGTTGCACCTGCTCGAACAACTCGTTCAGTCGCCAACCGCCACACCCGACCCACTCTTGGCCGTCGCCCGGATGTCGCGGTAGTGTCGGTTCCTTTTTGCGCGGCCGTGTGGTATCACGGTGTCGGAGGTGAAGCCATGAGCACACTTGTCGATTCCCCGCCCGAGAACGCCGTGGGGATGTGGTGGCCGCCAGCCGCCTACGGGCGACACCCACTGGACTTCACGCACACGGATCTGATGCGGTTGAGGCGGTTCACGATTGACGAATACCGCGCGATGATCAAGGCCGGCATCTTCGGCGACTACGAGCCGGGCGAACTGCTGGAAGGGGTGATCCTCTGGAAGTTCCGCCCGATGACGCCGCGGGAGTGCTCTCCACAACACGCCTTTCAGATGTTGGATTTGAACCACACCGACTGGCACGTCCAGATCAACCCGCCCATCACTCTCGCCGACAGCGAGCCGGAACCCGATGCCGCCATCGTTCGCGGCAACTTGGAAGACTACGACCAGCGGTTCCCGAAAGCGTCGGAAGTCGGTGTGGCGGTCGAGTTCGCCGACGCGAGTTTGGAGTTCGACCGCGTCGTCAAGCAGCGGATCTACGCACGGGCGGGCATTCCCGAATACTGGATCGTGAACGTCGTCGATACTCAACTTGAGGTGTACTCCGACCCGGACGCCACCGCGTCGCCGCCGGCGTACCGCACCCGCACCGACTACGTCCCCGGCGAATCCGTGCCGCTCGTGTTGGACGGCCAGACCGTCGCCACCATCCCCGTCGCCGACCTCCTTCCCTGAGGCCTCCTATGCTCGCCCGCTCGGTTCTGTTCCTCGCACTGCTCGCAGCCCCCGCCCTCGCCGCCGACCCGCCCAAGCCGAAGCCGGTGAAGGTGTTCATCCTCGCCGGTCAGTCGAACATGGAAGGGCAGGCCGTCGTGGACCTGGAGGGCAAGGACTACAACGGCGGCAAGGGCACGCTGGCCACGCTGTTCAAAGACCCGGCGAAGGCGAAGCAGCTCGCCCACCTGAAGACCGACAAGGGCGAGTGGCGGACCCGCGACGACGTGTGGGTGCGATACCAGCGGGAGAAGCAGCCGCTGCTCGCCGGGCCGCTCGGCATCGGGTTCGCCGTGTACGGCGGCACGCACCACTTCGGCCCGGAACTCCAGTTCGGTCACGTCGTCGGGGATCACTTCACCGAACAGGTGCTGCTCGTCAAGACGGCGTGGGGCGGCAAGAGCCTGTTCAAGGACTTCCGCCCGCCGAGTGCGGGCGGGGAGGTCGGGCCGTACTACACGAAGATGGTGGCCGAGGTGCGGGAGGCGCTGAAAAACCTGAAGGCCGACTTCCCCGCCTACGCCGACCAGGGGCACGAGCTGGCCGGGTTCGTGTGGTATCAGGGGTGGAACGACGGCGTCGATCCGAAGAAGGCGATCCCGGAGTACGAGCAGAACCTCGTCCACCTGATCACCGACGTGCGGAAGGAGTTCAAGGCGCCGACCCTGCCGGTGGTGGTGGGCGAACTGACCGGCGCGTGGGTGAACGCCTCGAAGGAGTGGGAGGCGTTGCGGAAGGCTCAGGCGGACGCGGCGAGCCGGCCCGAGTTCAAGGGGAACGTGCTGTTCGTGCCCACCCGCGAGTTCGTGCGGGAGGCGAAGGAGTCGCCCAACCCCGGCCACGGGCACCACGAGTTCGGCAACGCCGAGACGTACTTCCTCGTCGGCGACGCGCTCGGCAAGGGCATGGTGAAGTTGCTTACGCCGGAGAAGAAGTAGGTCGGGCTGTGCCCGACGCGAATCACCGTCGGGCAGAGGCCGCCCTACCGCTCCCGCATGGTGATCTCGAAGCGTGTCACCATCTCGTCCGGGCGGTCTTCGGCGCGGTGTCGCACCCGCACCCGCATGGTGCCCTGAATCGCGTCCATCTTGTACAGGAACACCAGCGTCCGCTCGCCGAACGTCTCGACCGTCCACCAGTCCACCGCCACCCCGCCGAGCGACTCGACCAGTGTGACCAGCCGCTTGCGGAGGGCGGTGAGCACCGGCGAGAAGTCGGAGAGGGGGATGAACAGCGGGTCGTCGGCGGGGGTGCGGGCGGTCACATCGACGACGATGCGGTCTTCGAGCCAGCCTTCGTCGGCACCGGCCGACAGGATGCCGGTCGATTCGCTCGTGGCGATGGTGCCGGTCCACCCGTCGCGGGACAGCCCCTTTTCGAGCAGCCCGACCACCTTCTCGCGGAGGGGCAGCCGCAGCGCGGACTCGGGCGGGGTGACGTACAGTCCCCCCGTGGCGGTGGCGCACCCGCCGAGCAGCGGCAGCACAAATGGCACGAACCGGAGCCAGGACATGCCGGCGGGATAGCGTGCGGGCGGGATGGCGTCGAGGGGAACCGCACGGCGCCGGCCACCCACTCGGGCGGGTCGTCGGGCCGCGGGGCCGGCTGGCGTGGCATGGGTACGCCTTCTTGTAGGGCGGGTCGAGCGCGGATGCAACCAGCGCTGACGAGTGTCGGCGGGTGAAGCGGCACCGGCGACCGCGACGACCCGCCGGGTGAATGACGGCGGGTCGTCGCAGTGTTCGGCAGGGGGAAGCGACCTGTGCTTTTGGTCGCTGGTTGCATCCGCGCTCGACCCGCCCTACAAGACCCGACCTGACCCGCTCGCGGAGCGGGCAGAGCACTACGCTACTTCTCCGCCTTCGCACTCGTCCGCAACTCCACGCCGCTCAACTGCAACCCGAGGCGGTGCGTTTGGCCGGTCGTACTCAGGCGCAGCACCACCGGCGTCCAGCCGGGTGGCAACTCGGCGGTGAACTTCTCCGGCGTCTCGAACCGCTCCAGCTTCGGCACCGCCCGCTCGAACGCCACCGTCCCGCCGACCGTCACCCGCACCGCGTCGTCGGCCAGCAGCGATCCGGTGATCGTCTGCGCCTTCGCCGAGTACACGTAGGCCACCACCACCGCGCCGGTCGGCTCGGGAGGCAGCACCGGCTTCAGCACGAACAGCCCGCTCGGGTCGGCGATGAGCGGCAGCCACTTGCCTTCGGCCGTTGGCTTGGCTTCCGCCGGGTGCGTCGCTTTCATGTCCTTCGGCAGGCCGAGCTGAATATTGGCGTCCACCACCAGCCCGCGGAGCGACTCCTGTTCGGCCCGGCTCTTGAGGAAGGCCATCAGGTCGATGAACTGGTCGTAGCTGAGTTGCGACACCACGTTGTCGGGCATGAGCGACCCCTTCGACGCGGTCAGCGTGTCGAGTTCCTTGCGGGGGATTTTCACGTCGCGGCCGGTCGCCTCGCGGATGACCACCTCGTCCTTCGTGTCCACCACCTTCAGCCCGACGTAGCTCTGCCCGTCGTGCGTGCCGGCGGTGAACGTTTGGTAGCCCTCCTTGATCTCCTTGCTCGGGGTGATGATCGTCTCGAACAGCTTCTCCACGCTCATCGTGTCCCACACGCGGGTCAGGTCGGGGCCGATCTGCCCGCCCACGCCTTCCATCTTGTGGCACGTGGCGCACGCCAGCAGCGCCGTGTTCAGGTAGACCGCCCGCCCCTTCTTCGGGTCGCCGTCCTTCAGCACTTTCGCCCGCATGACCTCCACCTGATCGGGGGCCATCGACAGCAGCAGCCCGCCCCGCATCACCTCGGCGTTCAGCTTGGCGATGTCGCCGTCGGCCGGGAACTTCCGCAGCACGTCCGACACCCGCGGGAACAGGTCGCGGGGCAGCTTCTTCGCCAGGAACCGCTCGCCCACCAACTTCGCGCCGTCCTTCGTGGTGCCGAGTATGGCGATGGACTCGGCGATGAGCGCCGGGTCGGGCTGGTCGAGGAACTGCTCGGCGAACGTGCGGGCGGCGGCGGTGTCCAGCCCGGCGAGTGCCCGCACCGCCTCCACCTTCACGCTCGCCGACTCCTTCGGGTTCGCCAACAACTCCTTCACGGCGGTGGTGAACTCCGGCCCGCCGAGCGCCCGCCCCGCCTTGATCGCCGCCGTGCGTTCGGGCACGCTGCGTTTCACATCGGTGATGGTCGCACGCACCTTGCTCGCGGCGGTCAGCAGCCTGCCCTTCTCGATGGCCGCGAGCGCCCCCAGCCGCAAGTCTTCTTCGGGCGAATCGAGCAGCCCGAGCACGAACTCGCCGCCCGGCCCGCCGCCGATGCGGTTGCTCGCCGCCAGCACGTCCAGCCCGGCCTTCTTCACCTCGCTCGCCTCGCCCTTCTGCGTGTTCAACCACTGCGCCAGCGGGTCGAGCGAGAGCGGCGGGTCGAACTGGTAGTTCAGGTGCGACCGCACGAGCGCGACTTTCGCGTCGGCCTTCAGGTGCGGGCTGCCGAGCAGTCGCGGGATGGCGTCGAACGCCGGCTTTGTACGCAGGGCGGTGAACGCCTCGGCCGCACGCCGTAGGTCGTTCTCGTCGCCCGAGTGGGCCACGTTCAACAGGGCGTCGATGCCCTTCTTGCCGAGCCGTTCGAGTGCCCGCAGGTAAGCGTCCGCCAGGAACGCATCCTTGCCGTCGTCCGCCTTCCACGCGATGACGAGCGCGTCCGCCGCGCTGCCCGCACCCAATCGGCCCACCGCCAGCGCCGCCGCCCGCCGCACCACCGGCGACTCGTCCGACAGCCGCTTGGCCAGCGCTTCGCTCGCCACGAAGTCGTTCGCCGTCGCGTTGCGGGCGAGGGCGTCGCACGCCATCCGCCGCACGTCCGCGTCCTTGTCCGTGAGCAGCACCAGCATCATGCTGCGGGCGTCGGCGTCCCACAATTGTTGCAGCCCGCCGACGGCCAGCAGCCGCGCCGTGATCGCCACCTTCTCGTCCGCCGCGGCGGTGGCGAACAGCTTGCGCACCGCCTCCGCCTCGGTCGGCCCGCGGCGGACCAACTCCATCTGGGCCAGGCGGCGGGTGCTGGTGTCGCCGTGCAGGAAGCCGCCCTTCAGGTTGTCCAGTGGGGAGTACGCGCCGGCCCACACGCTCCACGTGTCCATCGGCCGCAGCGGAATGGCCGGATCCTTCGCCGTGCCGGCCCAGCTCATGCGGTAAATGCGACCGTGCGCGCCGTCGCCCCACAGCTTGCCCGCCCCGCCGCTGTCCGTCCGCCAGTCGCACACGTACATCCCGCCGTCCGGCCCCGTCACCATCTGGCACGGGCGGAACAGCGGGTCGGTCGATTTGAGGAACTCGAACT
>JANNVG010000730.1:0-2874 GCA_031414395.1 Fimbriiglobus sp. | reverse complement strand
CCAGATCACTGACACGATCGGAGGGAGCGCCTTGAGCACGCTGTCTCCCGACGATCCCGCGAGCAGGTCCTCGCCAGCGGTGACGATCAGCAGGGGCAACCACAGCGCGTTCTGTCGCAGGAACGAACGCGCGAGCGAGGGGCGTCGGGCTGTGCGGAAGGCGGTGTGGTCCTCGCATCACGGGCGGCTGGTTGTGTGTCGCTCCCCGTGTGTTCGATGACTGGCTGGCCCCTCGCTCGCGCGTCGGGCTGACAAGTCTGGGGTGGGGGATGCCACTCCGAGTGGCACGCCCGGCCGAATTCGCCCGACGGCCGAAGTTTCCCGTTCTATGGTGGGGTGTGATTTCGTGGTCCCCCTCCCGGCTGGTGTCCGCATGGCCGCCCCTCTCACTCAACTGACGTTCCTCGAACGCGCGCTCAAGAGCCGCCTGGTGACGGAAGACCAGTTGAGCCGCCTGTTCCCCGACCCGGCCGACCGCGACGACCCGCACGCCGTGTCCGAAGGGCTGGTGAAGGCCGGCCTGCTCACCCGCTACCACGTGCAGATGCTGAACGCCGGCAAGTACCGCGGCTTCTTCCTCGGGCCCTACAAGATCCTCCGGCCGATCGGCCAGGGGGGCATGGGCACGGTGTTCCTGGCCGATCACACCAGCCTGGCCCGCAAGGTGGCGGTGAAGGTGCTGCCGCCCGACAAGGCGAAGGACCGCCTCAGCCTGGAGCGGTTCAACCGCGAGGCCCGCGCCGCCGCCGCGCTCGACCACCCGAACATCATGCGGCTGCACGACATCTCGCAGGGCAACGGCGTTCACTTCCTGGTGATGGAGTACGTGGAAGGGACCGACCTGCAATCCCTCATGGGGCAGACCGGTCCGCTGCACTACGCCCAGGCCGCACAGTACGTGGCGCAAGCCGCCGCCGGCCTGCACCACGCGCACGAGAGGGGGTTCATCCACCGCGACATCAAGCCGGCCAACCTGATGCTCGTCCGGCCGGGCGGGGGCATCAAGATCCTCGACATGGGGCTGGCCCGGTCGTTCACCGACGCCTCCGACAACCTGACCGCCACTCTGGCCGAAGGGGACATCGCCGGCACCGTGGACTACCTGTCGCCCGAGCAGGCGATGAACCAGCCGCTCGACGAGCGGAGCGACATCTACAGCCTCGGCGCCACCTTCTACGCGCTGGTGGCCGGGTACCCGCCGTTCAAGGGCACCACCGCCCAGAAGCTCATGCAGCACCAGTTGAAGGAGCCGCCGAGCGTGTCGCTCAAGCTGAGCGGGCGGGTGCCGCAGGCGCTGTCCGATGTCGTCGCCAAGATGATGGCGAAGCGGCCGAGCGAGCGGATCCAGACGGCGGCCGACGTGATCGACGCCCTCGGCCCGTGGCTGCCCGTGCCCACCTCCGGCAACATCGTCATCGACACCCCGCGGCCGGGCAGCGGGCTGACCTCCCCCATCCGCAAGCCGAGCAAGACGACGGTGAACGGCGAGCCGGCGGACGAACCCCGCCCGCTGTGGAAGAGGCCGGCCGTGCTGATCGGGGCCGCCGTCGCCCTGCTCCTGCTGGTCGGCGGGGTGATCGCGGCCGTGGCGTTCGGCGGCGGCAAGCCGGCTGAGCCGACCAAACCGGGTGGGGTACAACCTCAACCGCAGCCGCAACCGCAACCGCCCGTGACCCCACCGGCGAACTTCCAGGTGCCGTACACCAAGATCGACTTCGCCGGCCTGCGGACGGCGACCGAGAAGGTGGGCGGCAGCGGCAAAGGGGTGGTGCTCAGCTCGGTCGGCGGGCAGAAGCTGCCGGCGGGGGTGATCGTCAACCACTTCGACAGCGAGTGCACGGGCGAGTACAGCCTCGCCGAGGTGAACGGGGCGACCGCCCTCGGCCTGCGGCAGACGAACCAGCGGTCCGGGGTGCAGGTCCACTTCTTCAACAACGGCACCCTCACCCGCCTGCCGGAAGGGGCGAAGGCCACCCTCCGCCTCACCTACTCGTTCGACGGCACCGGCAGCGGGCAAGCCTTTTACGAGCTGACCGACAAGCCGTACACGAAGTACGGCCAGACCAAACTGCCCCCCACCGGCGGCCAGTGGAAGGCGGTGGACGTGCCGTTCACCCGGCCGGTCGGCGGCAAGGGGTACGATCTGGTCGTCAACGCCGGGTTCAACCCGCCGGCCGACGGCACCGTCTACGTCCGCTCGGTCGAACTCCTGCCGCCGGACGCGGGCAAACCGACCACACCCGGCACGCCGGAGAAGCCCGCACCGCCGGCCGTGCCGGTGAAGGCCGACTTCGCGGCGATCAAGGACGAGACGCACGCCGTCGGTCACGCCGGGGTCCTTGTCGGCGGGTGGTCGGCCAACACGTTCGAGGAGGACGCCACCGGCGAGCTGGCCGTGTCCACCGACGCCGGGGTGAAGGTGGTGTCACTGGCGAACAAGGGCGGCACGCCGTCGCTCCAACTGTACCAGTCGAAGGCGGGGGGCACGCTCGCCGCCGGCGGCGCGTACCTGCTCAAGCTGGAGTACAAGGCGACGGCCGGCACCGTCGGCCAACTGGACGTGCGGGAGAGCGAAGTCGGCAACTGGATGGACTGCCCGTACTCGTTCAAACTGGACGCGACCGGCGACAAGTGGGAGGTGCGGACGTTCGAGGTGGAGGCCGCCCGCGACTACCCGACCGTGTTCGTCCTCCAGAACCGCGGCGACGCGGCCGGCAACAAGCTGAGCGTGCGGAAGCTGGAGCTGGTGCCCGTCGGCGGGAAATAGGTGCTGCCGATTTTGTAGGGCGGGTCGAGCGGCCGGGGATCGCAATCGCCTGGACGAGTCCCCGGTCGCCATCACACTGACGACCACCGGCCGCGGGGGGCCCCCCC
>JANNVG010000729.1:0-2358 GCA_031414395.1 Fimbriiglobus sp. | reverse complement strand
CGGTCGCTCACGCTCCCGGCTCGTCAGAGTCATTCCATTTTTCCCGTAGCATTTCCGCCCGCCGCCGCCTCTATTGGGGTGATGCCGCTCCCCACCGTCACCCCCGAAACGCCCACGCCGGACGGCGAACTGCTCCGGCGGTTCGTCGCCGACCGCGACGACGCGGCGTTCGAGTTGCTCGTGTGGCGGCACTCGCGGCTGGTGTTCGAGGTGTGCCGGCGGGTGCTCCGCCACCGCCACGACGCCGAGGACGCGGCCCAGGCGACGTTCCTGGTGTTCGCCCGCAAGGCCGACACGGTGCGCACCGCCGTCGCCGGCTGGCTGGCCCAGGTGGCGTATCGGTGTGCACTGCGGCTCGTCGGGCGGTCGCGGCTCGTGTGACTTTGACCTCGACGCCGAACTGAACCGCCTGCCCGACTGGTACCGCCTGCCGCTCGTGCTGTGCTGCCTGCAAGGGCTGAGCTACGACGAGGCCGCCGCCCAACTGAACGTGAAGCCCGGCACACTGTCCGGCCGCCTCAGCCGGGCGAAGGCCCTTCTCCGCGACCGCCTGCTGGCCCGCGGGGTGGTCGTGCCCTCCGCCGCGGTGCTCCTCGCCGACCTGCCCCGCGGGTCGGCACTCACCCCCGAAACTGTTCGCACCATTGTGACGGCCGCGTTCGCCCCGACCGCCGGTCCGGGCCGCGTGGCGGCTGTCGCCCACGGAGTCACTCGCATGATGACGTTGCACACGATCGCCCGTCGGTCGCTGGCGGTGCTGGCCGCGGTGGTGGTCCTCATCGGCGGCACCTTCGCCACCGCACTGCTGGCCGACGAGCCGAAGCCGGTGGCCAAACCGCCGGCCGAACCGAAGGCCCAGAAGGAGACGGACATCGAGCGGCTGCGGGACGACTGGGTGTTCGACTCGGCCGAGTCCATCGGCGGGGCGAACGGCATCCACCAGGGGTGGCGGTCGGTCATCACCTTCGCCGGCGAGTACATCACCGTCAGTCGGTACTTCGGGGTGGATTACAACACCAGGTTCACCGTCGACGAGACCCAATCCCCCAAGCACTTCGACATGACGGTGAACGAACAGGCGAAGAAGGCGCTCGGGGTCAAGGACGGCACCATCAAAGGCATCTACCGCTTCGACGGCGAGGCGTTGGAGATGTGCCTGGCCGCCACCCCGGGCGACCCGCGGCCGGCCGAGTTCAAGGCAGGGCCGGGGTTGAAGCAGTTCCGGTTCACCCTGAAGCGGCGGAAAAAGGGGTTCCAGCCGGAGGACGTGAAGGAGTTCACTGTGAAGGTGGTGGACGCCGACGGCAAGCCGGTGGAGGGGGCGACGGTGTGCCAAATGCACTCGATCTCCAAGCAGAAGGCGACGAGTACCGAGGCCAGCGTGCCGCCGGTGCCGAAGACGAATCAAGGCGGGGAGGCGAAATTCGACGTGGACGCCGCGAAGAACGAAGGCTACCGGTTGAACGGCATCCTGTACATCCGCCACGAGAAGCGGAAGCTGGTTGCGCTCGAACCGATCTCGCCGGCCCGCATCATGGACGGGGTGACCGTCACCCTTCGGCCGGAGGCGAAGCTGTCCGGCAAGGTGGTGTGCCCGAACGCGGTCGATGCCGGCCCGACGAGCGTCTACCTGTGTGCACACAACGTCATCTGGGTGCTCTCGTACAGCTCCCACAAGTCGGAGTTCGAGTTCACCGTGCCCGTCGGCGAGTACAAGCTGCTCGCCCGTGGCGAGTACCTGAAGGAGGAGATTTCGCCCGGCGAGAACACCTACCCCACCCTCAGCCACACGCACGCCGTGGCGGTCGGCCCGGAGGGGAAAAACCTCAAGCTGGAAGTAGAGCCGAGCAAGGTGGGCGCGCTGCGTGGGAAGGCGGCACCCGACCTCGGCGAGATGGTCGAGTGGAAGGGGAAGGAAGTGAAGCCGGCCGACCTGAAGGGCAAGGTGGTGCTGCTGAAATTCTTCACCGCGGACGAGATGACCGACATCGTCCGCTCCATGCCCGGTCTGTTGCAACTGCACACCGAGTACGCCGACAAGGGGCTGGTGGTGGTCGGCGTGCATTACCCGTCGAAGTACAACGAGCAGATCACGACGGTGAAGCAGCTCGACAAGAAGCTGGACGCCATCCGCACCGACAAGTGGCCGAAGGGCGACATCCCGTTCCCCATCGGGCTGTTGAAAGCGCAAGACGCGCCGGCCGCGAAAGCCTACGGCCTTCAGTCGGAACCCATCCTGATCGACAAGTGCGGGAAGGTGGTCGGCCACTTCCAGCCGTACCGCGACGCCGACATGGAGCGGCTGCGGATGCTGCTGGAATCCAAGTAGGGCGGGCGGGCCGGCGCTTCGCCGGCGAC
>JANNVG010000728.1:0-8812 GCA_031414395.1 Fimbriiglobus sp. | reverse complement strand
GGGGGGGCCCCGGGGGCCTCTCCCGCCCCCCCCCCCCCGGGGGTGGGCCCCCCCGGGGGGCGGCCGCCCCGTAAGCTGTCGCTGCACCCACCCCACAACTCCTCGCCGCCAAGAGGTTCCCATGCGAGCCCCCCTCGTCGGTCTGCTCCTCCTCGCCGCGCCGCTGGTCGCCCAGGACCGCACGCACGCCGTCACCCCGGACGACTACTTCACCCTCAACGGCATCACCGAGATCGCCGTCTCGCCCGACGGCAAACAGGTGGCGTACTGTCTCGCCGTGTGGGACAAGGGCGAAGACAACCGCCGGTCTGATCTGTGGGTGATCGCCACCGACGGCAAGGGCAAGCCGACCAAGCTCACCTTCGACCGGGCCAACGACCGGCATGTCAAGTGGAGCGCCGACGGCACGTCCATTTACTTCCTCGGCAATCGGAAACGGGAGGCCGAGAAGAAGCCGCCGTATGACGGTAGCACGCAAGTCTGGCGAATATCTGTTGATGGCGGCGATCCCAAAGCGATCACTCGTGAGGTGGGCGGCGTCAGCGGGTACGACTACGCGGCGAAGGCGGATGCCCTGTTCTTCAGCAAGGACAAGGAGCACGCGGACGACGACGAGTTCGCCAAGTTGCGGGCGAAGGCGAAGCTGGAGTACGGCCACGGCGTGCGGAAGGTGAGCGAGATTCACAAACTCGACCTGACCGCGTGGCGAACCGAGAAGGTGGTGGACGACACGCGGTACGTCCGCGAGTTCGCCGTCACCCAGGACGGCAAGAAGATCGCGATGGTGAGCGCCTTTGACGACACGGTGGTGAAGAGCGAGGGCGAGAGCCGCGTGGACGTGTGGACTCACGAGCCGGAAGCGTTAGCGACGGGCAAGATCGTCACCCCGCCGACGGACAGCTACCGCAAGAACCCGAAGAACAGCTCGTATGCGTGGCTGGAGAACCTGTGCTGGAAACCGGACGGCACGCGGTTCGCGTTCACCGCGGTTCATGATGCGTATCCGGCGGAGGTGATCGTCGGCCGGTTCGACGGCAGCCAGTGGGTGACGGACAAAGTCGAACGCGACGGCAAGTGGGAGGTCATCGGCTACGGCCGCGGTATGGGAACCCCGATGGCTTGGTCGAAGGAAACCCTTGGATTGCTGGCCGAGGCTCGCGGGTTCTCCGGCGGTGTCACGATCCATTTCATCAACACCGGCAACATCGGCAGTAGTGTGCCGTCGATCCACGAGAACTTCTGCCTGCTCGGTGTGTCGGTGGCGTACAACTCGGAAAGCAAACTGACGCACCAGGCCGTCATCCAGAGTACCACGCAGAGCTTCCCCGTACTTAAGGTCAGTGCGTCGAGCAAACTGCTCCTCGATCCTAACCCGCACACCTCGACCTGGAAGCTCCCCAGCGTCCAGCACATCACCTGGAAGGCACCGGACGGCACGGAAGTCGGCGGGGTGCTCGAACTGCCGCCGGGGTACAAGAAGGGTGACAAACTGCCGCTGGTCGTCGCAATTCACGGCGGGCCGACCACCAGCACGAAGGCCGACCTGAACTTCGACCCGCACAACGGCCGGCTCTACTTCGCCGCGGCGGGGTACGCCGTGCTGCTACCGAACTACCGCGGCAGCACCGGCTACGGCGACAAGTTCGTGACCGACCTGATCGGCAAGGAGAATGACATCGAGGTGAAGGACATCCTCGCCGGCATTCAGCACCTCGTGAAGGAGGGCATCGCCGACCCGGAGAGGGTGGGCTGCATGGGCTGGAGCAACGGCGGCTACCTGACCAACTGCCTCATCACGCTGAAGGACTCGCCGATCAAGTTCAAAGCCGCCAGCAGCGGGGCGGGCATCGTGGACACGGTCGCCGAGTGGGGGTTCAACGACGAGCCGGCCTACCCCATCGTGTTCAAGAAGGGCCTGCCGTGGGAGCAGCCGGACATCTATAAGGCGACCAGCCCGACGTACCAACTCGGCAACGTGAAGACGCCCACGCTGATTCACGTCGGCGGCGGCGATGAGCGGTGCCCGCCGGGGCATAGCCGGATGCTCTATCGCGCGCTCAAGGAGAATTTGAAAGTGCCGACGGAGTTGGTCGTGTACCCCGGCGAGCCGCACGGCCTGACCAAGATGAGCAACCGCAAGCTGAAGATGGAGTGGGACCTGGCGTGGTTCGACAAGTACCTGAAGGCGAAGTAGCCCTCCAAGAGCGGCCGGGTTTACCCCGGCCGTCAGTGTCGGCCGGGATAAACCCGGCCGCTCTTGTTTCTGGTTACGGCTCGCCCCACGGGTCGTAGTAGCCCGGCGGGGGCGGGGAGGTCGGCGAGACCGGCACGGTGACGAACGGCGGCGGGGGCGGGGAGTTGGTGGGCGGGGGCGGGGGAACCAGCGGGTCGTACACGTCGATCGGGTCGCTGATGAGGGCGGCCGACAGGCTGTAGATCATGCTCGCCGACGACGACAGGGTGTACGACGGGCGGAACACGATGGTGTACTTGCCCTTGTTCAGGAAGGCGGTGCGGGTGTCGATGCTGCCGATGCCGTCGGTGCCCAGTTCGGCCACCACCGCGCCGGTGCTGCTGTAGATGGTGATGTCCATCCAGTTGACGGCGGCGGTGTTCGTGCTGACCGCGTGCAGGGCGAAGGTGAACGCCCGGCTCTCGCCGATCTCGAACCCGACGGCCGTTCTGCTCGTCTGGCCGAGCGTGCCCGCCGCCACCGTGTCGCGGTAGGCGATCGGCTGCTTGAAGTCCACGTCCAGCAGGTAGTCGCCGCTGTGGGCCGACCAGTCGGCGTCCTGCACCTCCACCTTCAGGTAGTAGGTGGTGTTCGAGCTCAGGTACGCGGCCTGCGTGCGGTACAGGCCGTTCTCCCAGTTGAGCAGCACGTTCGACGCCACCACCGCCCCGCCGGCGGTGTACACCGTCACCTTCGGCTGCAACCCCTGCAGCCCCTGCGCGGAGATGGTCATCACCCCGGCCGTGCTCGGGGCGGTGATCTTGTAGTAGTCCACGTCGGCCAACGACTCCACTTTCGCCGAAGCGCTGTACCGGCTGTTCGCCGCAAACTCGGCGGTCGGGGTGAGTGTGGTGGCCGTCGCCTGGGTGTTGTTCGCCCCGCCGTCGGCGGCCAGTCGCTGCCGCGGGTCTACTTTCGTTTCCGTCACCGGGTCGTACCCGAACCCCACCCGCAGTTGGTAGGTGCCGACGGCGAACACGTTGGTCGAACCGGCCGTCACGCGGACGTAGTAGGTGGTGTTCGCCTTGATGTTACTGCCGGAGGCGGTGAACACGGTGTCGCCGTTCAGCGGACTGGTGCCGGTGGCCGACTTGACGAGCGTGCCGGACGAGTTGAGCAGTTCCACCTTGCCGGCCAGCAGGCTCTTGCCGGCCGTGCCCAATCGCACCGTCAAATTGGAGGTACTCGCGGGGGTGGTGAACTTGTACACGTCCACATCGCCGACGGCGGTGATGTTGCCGTCGGCCACCACCCGCTTGCGGGCGGTGTTGGCCGGGTCGGTGGCCGGGGTGAGGGTGCTGGCGGTGGCGGTCGTGCCGTTGGCGGCGGTGGCGTCGTAGGTGTCGTTCGGGCGGGTGCCGTACATCGCATTGATGGCGTTCACGTCGCCGGCCGACAGCCCGCTGCGGACGCCCGTGTAGGTGCCGTTCCGCGCCGACCCGGCTTCGGTGTCGTTGTCGGCCAGGCCGAGGATGTTGGCCACCTCGTGCAGGGCCACCGAGTACAGGTCGGTGGTGCCGCTCGCCCCGCCTTTGGTGAACGCCTTCGTGCCGTTCAGCATCAGGTTGACGGCGTGGTAGCCGGTGAGCGGGTGGTACGGGATGGAGGTGGCCAGCACCTCCGCCGACTGGTCGAACGCCCCCACCCGCCAGTCGGCCGCCGCCGGCCCACTCACGCTGAACCCTTCGGGGCCGAACGCCCGCCCGCTGTCCGCGGTCAGGCCGACGTTCACGTTCGCCTGGGAGGTCCAGGCGTACACCGCCTTCAGCAACTCCCCCTGCCACACGCTCTGCGACATGCTGCCGTTCAGCTCGCTGAACAGGTTGCTGTTGAACGTGCCGCTCCCCCACGTCTGGTTGGAATACTCCACCCCGTTGGCGGCGAAGCTCATGGTCAGCCGGTCGCCGTTCGGCCACGGGTTGCCGAACACCGTCGGCTGGTCGCGGCGTTCCAGGCTTTCCATTCGCAAATCGGTCGGGCGAGTCATCGGGGTGTCCCGGTGGGTGTCAAGTGGTTGGGGGGGCGGTTGTCTCGGTCAGCCGTTACGGGTTCGACCACGGGTCCAACCACGGGTCCCACAACACCGGCCCGGTGTAGGTGCCGGTGCCGAAATCCGGCGGCGGGGAGGTCGGCGGGGGCGGCGGCAAAGTCGGGTCGTACACGTCGATCGGGTCACTCAGCACCACCGTCTTGAGCGAGTAGCTCAGGTTGGTGAGCGCCACCCCCGTCTTGGTCGCTCCCTTGAACTTGACCGTGTATGTCCCCTGGTTCAGGAAGATGGCCCCGCTGGTGGTGGTCCCGGCCTCGGCGGTCATGGTGGCGACGATCACTCCGTTCGCGTCATAAATGACCATCCGCACGCCGCTGGTGACGGTCGCGGTGGTCGAGGTGGCGCCAAGGGTGAAGTGGAACATCTTCGCCTCGGGCACGCTCAGCGAGGTGTAGTCGGTCGTCTGAGACGCCGTGAGCGTGTTCCCTGCCACGGTCGAGAGGTTGATGGCCGGCTGGGTGAAATCCACCGTCAGGGTGTAATTGCCGGTTGCCCCGATCCCGTTCCGCGGGGCCGACTCCACCTTCAGGAAGTAAGCCTTCGACGGGTTCGGGTTCATCACCTGGGCCACCAGGTGGCCGTCAGTGTCGTTGGCGAGCACCTGACTCGGCACCACCGCCCCGTTGTTGTCGTACACGGTCACTTTGGTGTACAGCGAATAGGAGACCGCAGGATCGATGGTGATGGTCAGGGGCACCGGGGTCGAAGACGGTGAGTTGAAGCGGTAGAAGTCCACGTCGGCGGCGGATTCGATCCGGCCGGCTCTCACGTACATCTTGTTCGCCGACCCGCCGACGGCCGACAGGGTACTCGCGCTGGCGAGCGTCTCGTTGGTGCCGGCGTCGGACGTGTAGTTCACCACGACCGCCGAAGCCGGCGTGTTCCCCGGGTCGAAGTTGTACCCCACCCTGAGGTCGTACTTGCCGATGCCGAACACGTCGTTCGAGGCCTTCTCCACTTTCACCGTGTAGAACTTTCCCTTGGTCAATCCGTTGACTGTCAGCACCAGATCCTGCATCGACTGGGGGCCGGCCGACGTCGCAGTCGCGATGAAGTTGTCGTTCTCGTCGTACACCGACACCTTCGCGTTGAGCAGGCTCTTGCCGACCGTGCCCAGCCGCACCGTGATGCTGGTGGTGTCCACCTTGAACTCGTAGTGATCGACATCGGTGAGGGTGGTCAGGTCGGCATTGGTCGTGGACACCAGCTTCTTGGTCGAGTCGGTCGGGGACGCGTACGCGGTCAGAACGGTTTGTGCGTTGATGGAGTTGTTGCTAGTCCCCGTGTCGTATGCGTCTGCCGTTCGGGCACCGTACAGGGCTTGCAGAGCGGACACGTCGGCGGCGTTCAGTCCGGTCTTGGCATTGAAATAGCTGCCGTACAGGGCCGAGGTGGTGTCCGTGTCACGGTCGGCCAACCCGAGGACGTTGCCGGCCTCGTGCATCGCCACCGTGAACAGGTCGAACTTGCCGGTCTGGGCGCCGAGCGAGAAGTCCTTGGCGGTGTTGAACAGAACGTCTCCGCTCCACGCCCCGCTGAGCAGGTTGTACGGCTGGTTGATCGCGATCACCTCGGGGCTGGCGAAGTAGGCCCCGACCCGAATGTCGCCGGAGGACCCGGCCCCCGGGGAGGTCGAACCCGGGCCGTACGGACTGCCGGCATCCGGTACTAGCCCGAGGTTGATGTTCGCGTTCACCGCCCACGTCTGAAACGCCCGGAGCAGGGCCGTCTGCCACTGGGCGGTGGTGCCGGCCCCGGACATCTCGTTGAACAGCCGGCTCGGCTGTCCCCAACCGAGGATGTCCTGGCTGTACCCGGCGATCACCGTGTTGTCCGGGACGAAGCTCATGGTCAGGCTGCCAGCATTCGGCCACGGAGTGCCGAACATGGCCGGCTGGTCTCGGCGTTCCAGGCTTTCGATCTTCAATCCGGTGGGGCGGTTCATCGGGCGATATCCTCGGTTAACGGTTGTCTGTTAACGGTGTGTCCGGTTTCACGCTCGTTCCGGGCGGGTCGAATCCGCCCCCAGTGTTATTGCTTCGCCTTCCTCTCAAACGCCTTCCGCGACTCTTCGACCACCCGCGAAAACTCCGCGTCCGAGCGGAGCGGATCCAGCTCGCGGTCGATGTCCAGCAGGTTGAATCCGAACCCGGAACGCAAGGCGGATGCCAACAGGCGGAACGCCTCACGCTTATCGTCGGCGTGCGCTTTCGAGGTCATGGCGTACACGCCGGCGAGCTGGTACACCGTCTGCGCTTTCCACTCGCCCAGCCGCAGCGCGGCCTCGGCGTCGGCGTGCGCCTTCTCCCGCTCGCCCAGCCGCGAGTACAGCATCGCCCGCCCCGACAGGGCGTCCAGCCACTCCGGGTAGTGGCCGAGCAGCTCGGTGAGGGCGGACACCGCCCGCCGGTTCTCGCCGGCCAGCGAGTAGCAGCGGGCCTTACACTGGAGGGCCGTGATCGACCGCGGGTTGAGGGCCAGCGCCTGGTCGAAGTCGGCCAGCGCGTCGGCGAACGCCTTCACCCCGCCCGCCCCGTCTTTCGGCATCCGGTGCAGCCCGCGGGTGACCCACCCCTTCTCGTTCGTCGGCGGCTCCTTCAAGCCGGCGGCCAAGTCCTTCTTGGCCAGCGCGTCCTCGCCGCTGCGGGCGTACACCCGCGAGCGGGTGAGCAGCACGGCCGTCGGCGGGTAGCCCAATTCCAGCGCGCGGGTCAGGTCGGCCAGGGCGTCGTCGAACTTGCTCTGGGCTTCGCGGCACGACGCGCGGTTCAGGTACGCATCCGTCCAGTCGGTCTTCGCCTCAATGGCGCGGGTGAAGTCGTCCTCCGCCTTCTTGAACTGCTGACTGCGGAGGAGGGCCGACCCGCGGTTGAAGTACCCGCCGGGCACCGACGGGTCGAGCGACACGCACACGTCGTAGGCGGTCACGGCGTTGCGGTCGTCCCCGCGGCGGTAGTGGGCCAGCCCGAGCGCGAACGACGCCCAGTAGTCGGACGGGTCGAGTTCGATGGCCTTCGTCAGCCGCTCGCCGGCCTCCTGCCAGCGGCCCTGGTCGAGCAACTCCCGCCCCTCGGCGCGGTAGTCGGCGGCGGTGGTCAGCGGGATGCCGGCGGCGGTGGACGCGGCGGCTTTCGCCCCGGCGTCGTCGCTACTCAACCGGCACAGCCACGCCCGCTGCGTCCACACCCCTCGCACCGGCGACTCGCCGGGGAACGCCTGCTCCGCCCGCTTGTTCCACTCCTTCGCCTTCGTTTGCCACCGCCCGCGATCCGACAGCACCGACACCATGGTGGACCGCGTGCCGGCCGACCGGCTCATGTCCATCAGCAGCCCGGCCACCTTCTCCCGCACTCGCGTCCGCTGATCGGCCGGCAGCTTTGTCACCGCCTCGCCGTCCCACCACTTGTCGGTCTCCATCACCCCGTACTGCGCCAGTGCCTGTTCGCCCGCACGGATGCCCGCTTCCAGGCCCGAGGCGTCGGTGGTGGCCGCGCCGAGCAGCGCCTGCGCCTTGCGGGCGTCCCGCTCGAACCCGTCGGCCATGCCCGCCGCTTCCACCCGTTGCAGCCGCTCCTGCTGCTTCGACGTGTGCGCGCCGAACGCCCCGAACCCGCCGCCGGCCACGCCCAGCGCCAGCCCGGTAGCGATCAGCCAGCGGTGGCGGCCGGTCCACTTGCCCACCAGCTCCCACCGCGACGGGTTGGGCGCGTGCCGCAGCGGGCGGCGGGCGAGCTGGCGGTCCACGTCGGCGATCAACTCGTCGGCCGACTGGTAGCGGTCGGCCGGCTTCGCCGCCAGGCACTTGGCGATGATCGACGCCACCGCGTGCGGCACCCGCGGGTTGAGCGCCCGCGGCGACGGCGGGGGGGTGAAGCGGCCGTCGCGGTCCCGCACCACGGCCTCGTCCGACGGGTCGTAGTTGGGGGTGAACGGCAGCCGCCCGGTGGTCAGCTCATAGGCCACCACGCCGAGCGAGTACAGGTCGGTGCGGTGGTCGTGCTCGATGGACGCCTGGAGGATGGAGTTCAGTTGCTCGGGCGACGAGTACGGCCGCGTGCCGCCGATGACCAGCTCACTCACGCCGGGGGCGGTGCGGTCGTAGGCGATGCCGAAGTCGATCAGTTGCGGGCTGCCGTCGTCGGCGATGAGCACGTTGGCCGGCTTCAGGTCGCTGTGGACGATGCCCTCGCCGTGGGCGAACCGCAGGCCGTCGGCGATCTGCCGCACGAGGGTGAGCACGGCGTCGATGAAGTTGAGCGACCGCAGGCGGGTGAGCGGGCGGTCGGCGGCGCGGCCGACCGGGGCCGGTTCCTCGGTCGGAGCGGTCGGCGGGTTGACGGGCAGCGTCTTCTCCCGCGTCCGCCGGCAGTCGGCGATCACGGTGGTGAGGGCCTGCCCGCTGAGCGTCGGCAGGTTTTCCGTTTGCAGGCGGCTGATCAGGTGGGCGAGGGTGAGCGGCCCGCGGTACGGCATGCACACCGCCTGCATCCCGCCGCTCTGGTGGAACGAGTACACCGGCACGACGTTCG
>JANNVG010000727.1:0-3108 GCA_031414395.1 Fimbriiglobus sp. | reverse complement strand
GCGTCACCGGGTGCGAGATGGTGAACGTGACCAACCTCGTCAACCCGTACTCGTTCCACACCGGCGGGTTCAACACCGCGCGGTGCGACGGGTCGGTGCAGTTCGTCCGCCAGTCGGTGTCGGCCCCGGCGCTGATGGCGTTCATCACCCGCGCCGGCGGGGAGGTGATCTCGGTCGACAACTGATGACTGCGCCGGGCAACCGCGTGGCGGACGGCTCGATCCGTCCGCCACGCTTTCATTTCGGCTGCACTTTCGGCAGACTCGGGGCCATCTCGGCCGTGCTCTTCACCAGCAGCTTGCCGGCCTTGTCTTCGACGACGTAGCGGTAGAAGGCATCGGCGTTCGCCGACTTCTCCAGCACCTCGCCGGCCACACTGAGGGTGACGAACTCGCCGTTCGGCAGCAGCACCACTTTCTGGTCCACCGCCTTCGTGTCCACGTTCCAGTACGTCATGGTCGAGCCTTCGGCGGCGATCAGGTGCTTGCCGTCCGGCGATACGGTGATCTCCCCGCTCACCTTCCCGAACGCGGTCAACTTCTTCGTAGTCAGGTCGAACAGGTAGGTGTCCGGCCCTTGTCCGCTCCGCCCGACGAGGACGTTCCGCGTGGCGAACGGCGACACCCACTCCAGCCAGGTCACGTCGATCCCGTCCGGCTTGATCTCCTCGACCACTTTGCCGTCGAGCGTGCGGATTTGAATGCTGCGGGCCTCGCCCAGACGGGTGACGACGAGGTGCTTGCCGTCCGGGTGCCACGCCAAGTCCGCGCCGGGGCTGTTGCCCTGATTCATGAACTCCTTCCCCGCGATCTCGGTGCGGTCCTTCAGGTCCGCCGAGACGAGTGCGGGCTGCACGAACGTCCGGCCGGCCCAGCCACCACCCGAGATGAAGCTGAGTAACCGCTTGCCGTCCGGGCTGGGGACGAGCTTGCCCAGGCCGTCGAACTTCTGGAGTGGTTCTTTTTCCACCTTCCACCGCCATAGCGCGGCGGCATCCGGATGGGAGATGAGCAGGTGGTCCGGGTTGGCCGGCGAGAAGATCGCACTGCCGCCGGCACGGAGGCCCGGCACGCTGGTGGTCGCCTCCGCCTTCCCGGACTCCGTGTCGAACACGGTAACGGTGCCGGCCCCGGTGCTGACGGCCAGGTGTTTACCGTCCGGGTGCCATTGCAGGTCGTGGATGGCGTCCGCGAGGGTCGCGCCAACCGTCGCGGGTGCGCCCAACGTCCGGAGCGGCTTCCCGGTCGGCTCGCAGATGAGCAGGTGGCCGATGTCGTTGGCGACGGCCAGTCGGTCCCCCTTCGGCGAGAACGCCGCCCGGTTCAACCCGTTCACCCCGGCCCCGCCGCCGAGTCGCACCACCTTCTTCGGGTCGCGGGCGTCGTACAGCGTCACCCCGTTCTGCTCCGACACGGCCAGCCGCCTGCCGTCCGCGCTCCACCACGGCGTCCCGTCGCGGGTTTGCAGCACCTTCCAGCCGATGTCCTTCACCTCGCCGTCCTTCAGCTCCGCGATCAAGATCTCGCCTCGCTTCACCTGCGCCACGCTCGTCTGATTCGTGCTGACGATGTCCCCCATCCCCGGCAGCCGCAGGTTGGTGAACGACGGGTTGCCGACGGCCGGCCAGAACTTGCCGGGGGTGAAGAACCCCTTGCCGTCCTTCGCCCACGCGAAGCCGGGCGTGCCGTCCTTCGTGTCCGCGACGCCTTCGCTGGTGCCGTCGGGCTTCCAGAAGTGCCGCTTGCCCTCGGCGTCGGACACCGCCAACTGCTCGCCGTCCGGCTTCCAGTGCAGTGCCGTCACCGGCTTCTCGTGCTTGCCGGTCTTCTTGCCGGCGGTGCCGTCCGCTTTCCAGAAGCCGACTTCGGTCGCGCTCGCCAGTGCCGCGATTTGGGTCGAATCCGCGCTCCACGCCGGCGGCGCGGCCGGATCGACCTCGCCGGCCAGCTTCGCCCCCGGCGTGCCGTCGCGGGCGAACAGTTGCGCCGTCTTGTCTTCGCGGACGACGAGCAGCGTCTCCCCGTCCGGACTCCAGACCGCCTTGCCCCTCCCGACCTTCACGGCGATCTCGATGGGCTTGGCCTGCGTCGGGTCGATGATCTCAATGCGATCGAAGGTGCTATGCGGAACCCAGGCCGCGATATTGTGTTTGGGGTTCCAGCCGTAGTCCGCATTGGAACTCGTCTCGAACTTCGCGACCGGGAGGGAGCCATCAACCGCGGCAAAGGTGTTCCCGTCCGCGACGGTGGAGTTGCCGCGATTGTTCCCCCACTTGAGCCACCGGGAATCCGCACTCCAACCGATCACGGTCGTGGCCTGACCGACGGGTTGCCCTTTGTTGAGCAGGAACAGATTCGAGAGCGCCCCGCTGGTCGCGTCGTACACGCGAAGGACCGTGTCGTCGTGAGTGATCACCCACTTCCCATCGGGACTCCACGACACGCCCCACGTGGGAGCCGCCGTCGGCACGATCTGCCAGCGGCCGACGCCGTCCAGGATGGCCGGCCGCGCGACGAGGCCGGGCAGGATGTTGTCCGCCGGGCCGACCTTCCATGTCGCCTGTCGCATCGCGAGCGGGGTGCCGGAGGTCGGGTCGATCACCCCGCCGTCCCACTCGATGATGCACCCCGGCACGGCTTTGGCGTATTCTCGAATCTTCTGTTCGGTGATTTTGGTATTGTTGAGCTTGATCGTGCGAAGGTTGATGGCTACCAGTTGAGAGACACCCGAATCGGTCACCCGTGTGCCCGCGAGGCGAAGGCCCGACAGCTTCGGATAGAGTTTCAATGCGGCCAGACCGTCGTCGTCGATTTTGGTGTTGTCGAGAGTGATCACGCGCAGGTCTTGGGAGTCCCGGAACGCTTCCAACCCACCCTTGCCGACCGCCGTGTTATCGAGGGCGAGGTTGACGACGTGTTTGCACCCGCGGAAGATTTGTAGGGCCGCTTCGTCGAACGGCTTGCTGCTCTTGAGTAGGACTTCCGTGAGTTTCAGTTCGCCCTGGGGCAACTCTGCCGCGGCATGGATCAGTTTCGGCTCGCCGTTGACCCGCACCTGCCCGCCGACCGTGATCACCCACTCGGCAGCCTTGCGGTCGGAGTTTACAAG
>JANNVG010000726.1:0-5527 GCA_031414395.1 Fimbriiglobus sp. | reverse complement strand
CGCGCCGCTCGCCCACACCACCGGAGGACCACATGGCCGACGAGGGGAGCTTCCTGCGCGCGATCCTGGCGAACCCGGCCGACGACCTTCCGCGGCTGGTGTACGCCGACTGGCTGGACGAACAGCAGACGGACGCGGCGGGCAGGAAGGCCGAATACCTGCGGCTGCTGGCCGCCACCGGCAAGGGGTACGGCAAAGGCCAGCAGCACAAGCGGGACCGCGCACGCCTGCGGCAACTGGCCGAGCGGTTGCCCGTGGGCTGGCTGGCGGCCGTCACCCACGCGGTCGTGGAAAACTGCGTCACCCGCGGGACGGCAATCAAGGACTGGCGGTTGCGGCGGTCACTCGAAACGGTTCAATTCGCCTTCGAGTGCCCGAAGCAGTGGGCGGAAATGACCCCGACGGACGACGACAAGGTGCGGCACTGCGGGGCGTGCAAACTGAACGTGTACTTCTGCGACACGCTGGACGAGGCCAAGCACCACGCCTGGGCGGGCGAGTGTGTGGCCGTCAACCTGGCCGTGCCGCGCGCGAAGGGCGACCTGGACCGCCCACGGCCGATGCTCGCCGGCATGATCGCCCCGAGCTACTGGGACGAGGGCGAGACGCTGCGGGAGGACGAGAAGTAGTCAGTTCGGAGTAGGGCGGGCCGAGTCGGTCCGAAGGACCGCGAGCCCCGCCGCCAGACCGCAACGGCCTCTGGCGGCGGGGCTCGTCTCGCTGTCGCTCGACTTCGGCCCGCCCTACCACCCTACCCCACCAGCACGGCCATGCCGGCCACCTTCGTCAGCGCCTCGTCGATGATCGACCCGAGCGCCGCGTGCAGGCCGTCCCGATCCGTGATCGGCGCGTCGTCCTTGCGGACGGTCAGCGCGCCACTGAGGGCGATGTCGGTCAGTTGGTCCACCAGGGTCGGGCGGTCGCGGGTGCCGTCCAGCAGCGGAATCATCCGCCGATCCAGTTCGGTCAGGCGAACCACCTCGTGCCGGCGGTTGGCGACGGTGCCGCTCGCGGCGGTCAGGCGGGCGAAGGGCAGTGCGACCGGCCGTTCGCCGGCGGTGCGGGCGAAGGTGATCGGCATGCCGTGCAGCTCCACCAGGTCCGATCCCATGTAGCAGTTGAGCAGCCCGACGGCGATCAGTGTGGTGTCCTCGGCCGCCTTCGCTGGGTCGTCCGACCGCCCGCCCAGCCGCTCGCGGGCCTGCCGCCGCAGGGCGTCGAACGGCACGCTGCCGGGGAACGCCTGCTGGAGGACGAGCATGGCCGTCTTCAGCAGCGGGCGGTTGGTGGTCATGGTCATGCCGGTCGGCGAGCGGTAGGTGATCGGCGACTCGTCGGCGGTGTTCAGTTCGGTCTGCCCCTCGGCCGGCTGCGGGCGGGCGACGGACGACACGTGCAGCGCCCGCAGGGAGTCGGGCGCCACCGACCAACTGGGCGACTGGGCGGCGTGGCACAGGAGCGTCTCGCGGAACATGCGGTTCCGCAGGAAGTCCATGTACTGCTCGGCCATCACCTGATCACTCGCCAGCATCCGCAGCGTCTTCTCGATGTCCGGGCCGAAGTTGCCCGTCACCATCGTGCCCACGCGGGCCTCGCCCAAATACTTCAGCCCCTTCGCCCCGGCCGCGGCCACGAACTGGTGGAAGTACACCGGGTCGTTCACCTCCTCCAGGTGCTCGTGGTACAGGTAGTGGTCGGTCTGCTGGCGGACGCCCTCCAACTCCTGTTGCAGCAGTTGCGAGTACGGCCCCTCCTTTTGCACCGACGCGGCCAGGAAGTCGAGCAGCGCCCGCGCCTGGCTGGTGCGGTCGGCCGGCGACTGGAAGCGGGCCGAGTGGTACCGCATCATGTCGCGGATCATGCCCCGCATGTGCCAGCCGGGGTACGTGTTGTAGCTCACGTAGGCCACCCCGTTCGGCGTCAGCAGGGTGCGACAGATGTCGAGGATTTTCTCCCGCACGGGGGCCGGCACCCACGAGTACACGCCGTGCGCGATGACGTAGTCGAACGTGCCGAAGGCGGCGTCCACCTCGCGGATGTCGGCCTTCTTCAGCGTCACGTTGGTCAGGCCCAGTTGCTTCACCACCTGCTGCCCGTCGGCGATCTGCTTGGCGGACAAATCGATGCCGACGAACTCGCTGTCCGGCAGGTACTCGGCCATCGGGATCAGGTTGCCGCCGCCGGCGCACGCCAGTTCCAGCACGCGGCACCGCTGCGGGGGGGCCGGCTTCAGCCCGAACAAGGTGCCGATGGTGAACAGCCGCGACGGGTGCGTCTGGGCGAACGGGTTGCTGGCGTAGGGCACTTCGTCGTAGCTGGTGAGTGTGGTCGGCGCGGGGGCGGCCCCGTACGGCAGGTTGGCGAACAGGTCGTCCGACATGAGAGCGTCTCACGGGTGGCGAAGGGTTTACTGTCGGGCGGGCGGGCGGGTTGGTCAAGGCGGATGTGCGGGGGCGAGGGGCGAACAGGACTGCATTGGGGGCGAGGTCACTGTTCCGCCTTGTGCGTGATGCGATACAGGAACCCCTTCTGCATGGTACCGTGCGGGGCGGCGGCCTTCATGGGGGTGACGGCCACGTCGAACCCTTCTTGTTCGAGCCGCCACCGCAGGGGGCGGGCGGAGTAGCGGTCGGTGTCGGTGAGCAGGGCCAGCCCGCCGGGGGCGAGCGACGCCGTCACGAACTGGACCACCGCTTCGGTCAGCCGCAGCTCGTAGCACACGTCGGCGGCCAGCAGCACGGGGAACTGACGGGCGGGTGTCGCTCGCAGGTCGATGGCGGCCGTCTCGAAGTGGCGGAAGCCGTTCAGCCGGGCGTTCGCCGCGGCCAGTTGCACCGCCGCTTCGTCCACATCGGAGAACGTGACGTGCAACCCGCGACTGAGCGCGACCATCCCGCTGATGCCCAGCCCGCACCCGAACTCCTGTGCCTCGAGGGGAAGTGCTCCACTCACTCCGTGAGTGGCTGTGTCATTCCCACTCGCGGAGCGAGTGGACCACACATCCCACGGTTCGGCGGCCACCACTTCGCCGAGCATGATCGCCGCCGGCCAGAGGTCGGCCCAGTACGGGATGTACTCGTCCGAGGCGTAAGCCGACCGCACGGCCGGGTGGTCGAACAGGTGGTCGAGACCGGCCGGGCGGTCGAAGTGAAAGGCGCGGCCGGCGATCGTCACCTCGTCGCGGACGCGACGGCCGAACGCTTCGGGGGGCGTGTGGTGGATGCGGGGGGAGGACATCGGGAGTGTTCTGCTCGCTCCGCGAGCGGGAAACGGAACCGCTCGCGGAGCGAGCAGAACACATTTTACGCCGCCCGCTGGTACTCGGCCGGGCGCTCGCGGTTCACACCCACGTTCACCGTCTGCCGCACCAGGTACGGCCGCCGCCCGTGCCGCTCGTAGTTCGCCCGCGTCATGCCCTCGCCGATCAGCCCCAGCGAGATCAACTGCACGCCCAGCATCTCCATCAGCACGCTGAACAGGAGCAGCGGGTTGCCGGTCATCCACTGCCCGCTCGTCCACTTCATGCCCACCGTGCAGGCGAACGCCACCAGCCCGAGGAGCATGGCCGCCAGCCCGCACCCGCCGAACAGGTGCATCGGCCGCGTGTGGTAGCTGGCCAGAAACTTAACGGTGAGCAGGTCGAGCAGCACCCGCACGGTGCGGCCGAGGCCGTACTTCGACACGCCCGCCGTTCGCGGGTGGTGCCGCACCGGCACCTGAGCCACCACCGCCCCTTGTTGCACGGCGAGTGCCGTAATGAATCGGTGCATCTCGCCGTACAGTTGCATCCCCTCGACCACCTCGCGGCGCATCACCCGCAACGTGCAGCCGAAGTCGCGGAAGGGCACGTTGAGCGTCTTGCGGATGAGCCAGTTGGCGCACCAACTGGGTACCTTGCGGAGCAGGAATTTGTCCTGTCGGCCGGCCCGCTCGCCGAGGATCACGTCGTACCCGTCGTCCAGTTTGGCGACCATCGCGGGCAGGTCGGCCGGGTCGTTCTGGAGGTCGCCGTCCATGGTGGCGATCACGTCGCCGGCGGCGTGGTCGAACCCGGCTTGCAGGGCGGCGCTCTGGCCGAAGTTCTTCCGCAGTCGCACCACCTTCACCCGCTCGTCGAGGGCCGCCACCGCCGCCAACTCGGTGTGCGTGCCGTCGGTGCTGCCGTCGTCCACGAACACCGCCTCCCAGTCGCACGCGGGGGTGAGGGCGTCGCGGAGCCACTGCACGAGCGGGCGGACGTTCGCCCGCTCGTCCTTCACCGGGATGACCACAGACAGCAGCCTCATGCCGCACCCCTTTCAGGCGTCCTGCCGACACGAACAGATTTCACCGCCGAGGGCACAGAACGGACGCAGATGAAGCCAGGATCAGAACAGATTTCTGTCTTCAATCGTGCCTTCATCTGCGTCCGTTCTGCGTCATCTGCGGGCCTGCCTTATTTCACCACGAACTCGGCCACCAGTGAGTCGTTGCCGAACTTGGTGAACGACTGCGTGCGGAACGGGATGCCCGCCCCGGTGGCGTCGTGCAACTCGGCGACCAGCCGATACCGCCCCGGTTTGAGCCGGCCGACGGGGATGGGTATGGTGGTACTCGCCCCCGGCGGCACGCTCTCGAACCGCAGCCCCGCCCGCCCCTCCCACACCGCCGGCGGGGAGTCGGCGTACACCGCATAGCTCACATGAATGCCGGCGAAGTGGCCGGGCTTCAGTTGCCAGGTGGTATCGGAACGGTTCTCGCACCGCACGCTCACGGTGAACGGCGTGTTCGGCTTCACCTCGGCCGGCGGCGCCTTCTCCCAGCTCAGGTGCGACCGCGCCGGGCCGGGGCAGTATTCGTTCAACACCCACTTGCGAAACCGCTCCGGCGTGTGCGTCGCCCCTTCGCCCCGCAGCTTCTGCTCGTACAGGTCGAAGAACACGTCCATGTTGACGGTGCGGGCGACCGGCCAGTGCCCGTATCGCGGCAGAAGTTGCCGGCGGGCCTCGGCGGGCGTGGCGTCGGTGTACAGCAGCAGCACCATTGTTGACACCAGCCCGGTGCGGTCGGCCCCCTGCTTGCAGTGAACGACAATCGGGTACTGACTGCGGTCGAACACTTCGACCACCCGACGCAGTTCGGCGGGGAAGGGGAGCGTTTGCGCCGACAGCGTGACGTCTTCTTGTGCGACATCGGCGGCGAACGTGCCGCGGCACTCGTCCTGATACCAGTCGTCCCAGGTGGTCGTCCCGCGGAGGTTCAGCACCGTGCGGATGCCGTGGCGGGTGGTCAACTCCTTCAGGTCGCGTTCGCTCGGCTGGGCCACCCGGTAGACGCGGCCGGGAAGGACGGTGTGTTCGTTCAGCCCGCCGTGTATCCGGTACCCTTCGGCGACGAGCGCGACCAGTGCCACCAGCCCGACGCCGAGCAGTGCCCACCGCGGCCGGCGGCGGGGTCGGGCGTTTGGCGGGGGGCTGGTCATGTGCGGATTGTGGCGGAAGCGGCGGGCCTTGGCTAGACGAGTTCGCCCGGCATCACGGGTGAACCG
>JANNVG010000725.1:0-22046 GCA_031414395.1 Fimbriiglobus sp. | reverse complement strand
CACGGCCCCCCAATTCATCGACAGGTTGTGCGGCTTGGCCCGCGCGACTAAGTAGCCGAGCAGCCAGGTGTACACGCTCGCCAGCCCAGGCACCCGGCTGTAAGGGCGGTAGTAGCGGCGGGCCAGCCCGAACGGGTTCATCACCTGCTCCCCGACCACCTCCACCCGGGCCGGGCGGACGGACGTGGCCAGTTCGTGGACCGCCGCCGCGGTGTAGTACCGCAGGTGGGTCGGATCCTGGTAGGTTGGCGACATGAACCCGAATGCCCCCAAGTCGCTCAGGTCTTGGGGGACCGTGAACACCACGCGTCGAGTGGCCACTCGCGCCAACTCGGCGAGTACGGCTCGGTCGTCCACGTGTTCCAACACGTCGCAGCACACGACGGTGTCGAACTCACCGTCTTGGAACGGCAGCCGTTCGGTCAGGTCGCCAACAAGAAACGTCCCCTGGTAGCCGCGGGCGCGGGCCTGCTCCAGGCAGAACTGGTGCTTATCCACCCCGACGGCCCGACGGCCTTGTCGGGCGAAGTGGTCGGTGAAGGCCCCGCTGCCGCACCCGGCGTCGAGCACGCTGTCCCCGACCACGACGCCGTCCAGGAACCGCACCCGCTCTTGGTTGAGTGGGGCGTCGGTGAACCCGGCCCACGCGAACCGCTCGGCGTTGTCCGCCGAATACCCGACCGGCTCCACCGGAGTCATGCCGCCCCCCCCGTCGAGGCCCACTCGTGACGGATCAGGAACGTCCCGCCCGGCGTCTCGGCGTCCCGCCCGGTCCGGTAGAAGTCCCCCGGCTCCACCTCGAGCGTCGCGGCCGAGTAGATGTGGTCCCGCACCGCCTTGTCCCCGTACACGGCCACGTTCCACAAGTACCGTCCCGGGGTGAGTGACAGGTCAGGCAGACGACACCGGTACTCCCGGTCCTGCCCACCGGCCCGGACGGCGTGCCCGGTGAGTGCGGTGTCGATGTGGAACAGTTTGGTCCCATCCACCGCCCAGCAGCTCAGGGCGATGAGGTCGGCCACCGTGTCGGCCGGTTCGGCCCGGCACCGGATCACCAACGTCACGTCATCTCCGGAGGCGATCCGCCCGGCCGGTCGGCCGTCCGGCCCGGCGAAGTGCGCTCCGACCACCCGAACCGTCTGGTCCCCATCCCGGTCGGTTCGCATGTTCAGGTCGATCGCCAACCGATCGCTCATCCTGTTCAGATAGAATGCCGTCTGCCCGCCGACCGCCCCGTCCCCGACCACCCGCCCGCCGTCCAGGGTGAGCGCGCGGGTGCAAATGTTCGTGATGGCCACCAGGTTATGGCTCACCACCAGCACCGTCCGGCCGCTCCGCCGCACCGCCTCCATCTTCTCGAAGCATTTCTTCTGGAACCCGGTATCCCCGACCGCCAGCACCTCATCGACGATCAGGATCTCCGGCTCCAAGTGAGCCGCCACCGCGAACGCCAGCCGCACGTACATCCCGGACGAGTACCGCTTCACCGGCGTGTCCAGGAACTTCTCCACCTCCGCGAACGCCACGATCTCGTCGAACTTCTTCTTCACCTCCGCCCGCTTCATGCCCAGGATGGAACCATTCAAGAACACGTTCTCCCGGCCGGTCAACTCCGGGTGGAAGCCGGTGCCGACCTCCAGCAGGCTGCCCACCCGTCCGTTCAGTTCCACCCGCCCGGTCGTCGGCTTGGTGATGCGGCTGAGGATCTTGAGCAGCGTACTCTTGCCCGCCCCGTTGCGGCCGATGATCCCCACCACCTCGCCCGGTTGCACCTCGAAGGCCACATCCGACAGTGCCCAGAACTCTTCAATCGTCGCACGCTTCTGGAAGGGAGACTTAATCGCTTCCGCGAGCGTATCGCGGATCGTGCGGTACCCGCTCCGCTCACGCCCGTGGGTGATGCGGTATTTCTTGCCCAGCCCAGTCACTCGGATCGCCGGTTCGCTCATGGCTTCCAGTAGGTTAGATCACGTCCGCGAACGAGTCTTCCACTTTTTTAAAGTACAGGCAGCCGGCCGCCAAGAGGAGCACGGCGACCACGGCGGAGATGCCCAGTTCGACCCACGGCAGGGGGCCGCCGAGGATGCACGCGCGGAACGCCGCCACGGGGGCGATGAGCGGGTTGACGGTCAGCCACGTCCTGAGCGCGGGCGACGGGTCGGCCGGCAGCACCATGTAGATGGTGGGGGTGACGTACATGCCCACCTGGATGAGGAACGGGGTGACGTACCGGAAGTCGCGGTAGGTGACCGTCAGGGCGGCGAGCAGAGTGCCCAGGCCGGTGGCGGCGATCACGATGATGGCGAACACCAGCGGGAGGAAGACGATCTGCCAACTCGGCGGGTGGCCGTACCAGACCATGAGGGCGGCGAGCAGGCCGAGGGCGATGGCGAAGTCGAAGGCGGCGGCGGCGACCGCGGCGAAGGGCACGCCGAGGCGGGGGAAGTAGATCTTGGTGATCAGCCGCTCGGACCCGACGACGCTGCTGGCTGCCTGCCCGACGGCCGACGCGAAGAACGTCCAGGCGATGAGGCCGGACAAAACGAACAGCGGGTAGGGTGTGTCGCCGCTCGACAACCCGCCGAGGCGGGCGAAGAAGACGGTAAACACGACCATCAGCATGGCAGGCTGAACGACGGACCAAGCGACGCCGAGGACGGCCTGCTTGTATCGCACCTTCACGTCCCGCCAGACGAAGAAGAAGATGAGTTCGCGGTACTTCCACAACTCGCGGACGTTCACCAACTGCCAGCCGCGGTCCGGCTCGATGACGGTGCGTTGGGTGGGGGCGTGCGGCGGGGGGGCCGTGGGTGAGACGGGGGGGAGGGGTTCTCGTTCAGTGCTCTCGGCGGTCGACATCAAATCCCCATTTGTCCGAGCGCCTGTGTCGCGAACTTTATCACCACCAAACCGACGACGGCGAACACACCATACCACACGAACCAGCGACCTGAGATGTGGAACCGCTCCGGCAGCAGGAAGCCGGCTTGGGTGGTCAGCACGGTGGCCATGCCCAAGACGAGGTAGGTGGGGATCACGTAATTCCGGGTCACGGAGTAGCACCCGCCCGCGTACCCGACGACGAGGGCGAACCCGAAGTGGCGGGCGGTGACCACCCACGCCGGGGCGGCGACCCCGCGGCCGACGCGGTCCATAATGCGGCCGAGGAGGTAGAAGGCGGCGAGGAAGAACCCGCCGCCGAAGACGCCGGTCTCGACGTAGGCCTGAACGAACGAGTTGTGGGCGACCAACCCGTTACTCTCGATGTAATAGCCGACCCCGAGGCCGAATGGGAGACTCGTCGGTTGGCCGAGCAGGCTGCTCAGCCCTTCGGCCCACAACATCAGCCGCTCGTGGGCGGTGCCCCCGCCACCAATCGCACCCTGTCGACCGCCGACGAGCGCGAGGGTGAGCACCCCGCCGCCGACGGCAAACGGCAAGGCCTTGGGTCCGCCGTAACGGGAGTACAGGTAGGCACCCGCGCCGGCCAGCACGCCGAGCATCCCGCCGCGAGATTGGGTATCGAGTAGGGCGTAGACGAACAGGGGCACCGGGATCAGCCATGCGGCCCACCCCACCCACCCGCCGGCGGTGGTGGCCAGATAGACGCAGCACAGGACGCCTACGCCGAGGATGAGGCACAGGTCGTTCGGGTCGTTGAAGATGCCGGTGCTGACCAGTCGGTGGATCCACACGTCGTCCCCGGTGTCCGGATCGGTCGTCCGCTCGAAGCAGTGGATGATGTTCTCGAAGTGGACGTACCCGTGGTGGTTGGCGAGGGCGACGCTGACCAACCCGCCCACCAAAACGACGACCGAGGCCACGAACACGCGGAAGCGACCGGGGGTGTCGACGACCGCCTGGAGCAGGACGAAGTAGATGACCACCTTGCCGAACTCGGGGCCGAACAGGTTGATCGCCTCGTCCATCTTGCCGACGACGGCGTAGGTGATCAGGCTGGCCACATAGTACAGCAGCACGCACACCGTCACCGGGTTGGTGCGGAGGGCGTCGGGCGAGAGCACCCGCCGGAGGTCGGGCAGGCTGAGCAGGCAGGTGGCCACCATCACGATCAGGTACAGGCGCAACCCGGCGATCTCCGGGAACAACTCTTCCGGGCGGAGCAGGAGGACGGCGTTCAGGAGTAGGAAGCAGACGAAGTTCATTGCACCGCGGGGGGTCGGGCCTGGGTCGCGTGAGGGGAGCACGAGAGGTTCGGCACGTCCGACAGCGTCTCGGTCGTCTGCACCGGGTCGGGCAGGGCGAACAGTCGCCGCACCATGCGGTACGACAGGCCGGCCAGGTATCCGCCGGTGGCGGCCATAAGCCGCAGGTCGAGCCACAGGTCGGCCTGGGCGGCGTAGCAGCGGTCGAACAGCAGCTTACGTCGCACCGAGTCGAGGTCGGAGTCGGCGGGCAGTTGGATCTGGGCCAGCCCGGTCAACCCCGCCGGCACGGTCAGCCGTTCCAGGTAGCCGGGGATCTGCTCGGCCAGGGCGGGCACCAGTTCCGGCCGCTCCGGCCGCGGGCCGACCATGCTCATGTCCCCGACGAGCACGTTCCACAGTTGGGGCAGTTCGTCCACGTGCAGCTTCCGCAAGACCCGGCCGACGGGCGTCACCCGGGGGTCGCCCTTGGTGCTCCACTTGACCCCGCCGGTCACCGCCTCGACGTTATGGTACATCGAACGGAGTTTGTAGATCCGGAATGTCCGCCCGCTCAGTCCGACGCGGAGCTGGGAGTAGAACCCCGGCCCCTTCGAAGTCAGCCGGACGAGCAGCCACCCGACCACCAACAGCGGGGCGGTGGCCACCAACAGGCCGGCGGCGACGGCCCGGTCGAGGACACCTTTGGCAATGCTGTACCCGCGGCGGCGCGGCGGCGGGGGTGGGACCGGGCGTGCCACCTCGGGCTGGGACACAGGCCGGAGTGAGGACCGGGAGTTGGGCGGGGCGAGTTCCAGTTCCATCCGCATTCCTCGGCTCGGTGGTGAGGCCGCACGCGGGGCGTCGGCGGGCCATGACTCACGGGGTCGGGGAGAGGGCCGCCCGTAGGGGGGGGAGAAAGTCGGTGAGGAAGTCTTGCACGGCCGTGTCGGCGCCCGTGGCGGCCGGCGGGACGGTGCGGACGACGTACAGTTTGTACAAGGCCGGCTGCCACGCGCACACCGACCGCGGGTTGTCCGGGGCGACCCACTCCTTCCCGTCGTGGGACCACGCCCAGACGACGGTCAGCCGTTGGGGGGTGAGGACGTCGGGTTTCTCGAACGGGGCAGCCCAGAGGGCGCTCTCCCCGGCGGTGAGGCGTGCTTGCGGGGCGGCTTGCCGATAACCGGCCCCGGTGTAGCACACGTCCGGGGTGTGAACGCTGATCGGCCCGCCCTTTCCGCACACCAGTAGCATCGACACGACCGCGCCGGTGCGGTCGTTGGTGTACGCCCGGTAGACGCTCCCCCGGATTCCCGCCCGCTCGAAATCGTGGGGGTCGTGTGGGACGTCTTCCGCCCGCCAGTCGCCGACGACGGTCGGCACCCGGGGCATCGCCTGGACCCGGCGGTCGAGGGCGTCCGATTGGCCCCAACGGTTGGTGAAGACCCCGTGGGCGATCCCTGACGCCAGCACGAGGCCGGCGACGGTGGCGAACAGAACAATACGACGGTTTCGCGGAGCCACGGGTCACCCTCCTCTTACGCTTTCGAGAGTGGGATCGGGTCGGGCGAGGTGCCGCCGTTGTGGGCGCCTTCCCCGGCCGTCAGATAATACCGGTGCCGGCGGTTCAAGGTGGTCGGGTCGCCCGCCACCACCAACCCCAGCACGGTCACCCCGAGGGAGGTGAGTCGCCGGTACGCCAAGTCCGCTTGCGCCGTTTCGCTCACCCCCACCAGGGCGGAGAGGATGACGCCGTCCGCCGCTTTGGCGAGCAGTTGCGTGTCGGTCATCAGCAGAACTGGGGCGGTGTCGACCACCAGGTAATCGAACTCGCCTTCCAACTCGGCCTGGAGGGTGGTCCAACGGTCGCGGACGAGGGCCTGCCGGGCGGCCAGCGTCCAGACGCCGGCCGGGATGATACTCAAACCGGGCACCTGGGTGGCGCGGATCGC
The DNA here is from genome assembly GCA_031414395.1 of Fimbriiglobus sp. Lineage (GTDB taxonomy): Bacteria > Planctomycetota > Planctomycetia > Gemmatales > Gemmataceae > JALHQU01. Next base: position 15,946 of record JANNVG010000725.1, on the reverse strand, counting down.
GGCGGCTGTGCCGGTCTCCCCGCGGAGCAGCTCACACAGGCCGGGCGACTGGGTGAGGGCGAACAGGCCGTGAATGGACGGGCGGTGGACGTCGCCGTCCACGAGCAGGGTACGGAACCCTGCCCGGGCCAGGCTGACTGCCAGGTGTGCCGACAGGGACGTTTTCCCCTCGCCGGGCAGCCCGCTGGTCACCACCAGAGTGCGGAGCGGGGCGGCGCCAACGCGGGGGTGCAAGAGGGCGGTACGGGCCGAGTCAATCGCTTCGACCAGTTCCCGCTTGGCGGTCGGCCCGGCGGCGCCGGACGGGGGCAGTGTGCCGAGCAGCGGCACCCCGAGCGCGGCCGCCAACTCGTCGGGCTTGCTCACCCGCTTGCGGCGGAATTCCCATGCCACCAGCCCGACCATGCCGAGCAGGAACACCCCACCGGCCCCAATACCCACGTTCCGCCACCGGCGATTCCCTTCGGCCCCAGCCACCACGAACGGCTCTTCCGAGAGCGTGATGCGGCTCTTCACACCCTCCTCCACCCGCATGTTCTGCCGCTGCTCGTCCATCGAGTCGAGCAACCGCTGCTGGTGGGCGATCTCCTTACGGTTCTTCGACAGGTCGGCGGCCATCAGGTTGTGGCTGTTCAGGCGGGCGGACACCTCTTTGATGTACGCCTCGGCGACGCCCTTTCGCCGCTCCAACTCCTTGATCCGCTGCACCACCGCTTGTTGGGCAGCGACCAGTTCGGCGCTCGACTTATTCTTGATGTCGGCGGCCACCCGATCCCGCAGGTCGGTCTTCAGCCGGGCCAGGTCGTCCTCGGCCGACTTCACCTCCACGCGGGCTTTCGTGATCGACGTGTTGACGGTGCCCGGCTCGTAAAACCCCTCGATTTTTCCGAGCGACTGTTTCGCCAGCAGCAGTCGGCCTTCGGCCTCCTGGACGGCCGGCTGCCGCCGCACCGCCTCGTCCAGCACCGCCGGGTCGATCGCCGATTTGGCGGCGTCGGGTTGGACTTTCAGCTCGGCGTCCGGGCGGATGAGGGCGATCTGGTGTTCGGCGTCGAGCACCTCCCGCCGGGCGGATCGCAGTTCGTCCTGGATCAGCGCCTCGTACAGCACCATCGTGGCCGGGTCGGCGTAGTTCAGGGTTTTGGCGATCTTGTCGATGTTGGCCTGGTACGTCTGGATCTCACCCCGCTGGCGGGTCATGGCCTCCTCGAGCTGGTCGAGCCGCTGCTTCCTCGCCCCGTTGTCCTGCTGGTCCACCTCGGCGAGGAAGACCGCGGTCACGGCCTTCATAATGGCAAGCAGGTCGTCGGCCTGGTCCCCTTCCAGGTACACCCGCATGTACTCACCCCCGCGGGTGTCCACTTGCAGGTTCTGCTCCAGCCAGCCGACCGGGTCGCTCTGCTGTTGGAGGAGGGGCGTCTGGGCCACTTCCGGCCGCTTGCGGATGGCGTTCAGCACCAGCCGCCGCTTGAGCAGAGCCGCCTGCCGCACCTTGTAGGAGTTCAAGTCCATCGAGTTGTCGGGGGTGTCGCTGATCACCCGCGGGGCGCGGCCGGCCACATGGAACACGACCGAGGACGTGTGCTTGGGCGTTGGCATGAACGCATAGACGCCAGCCCCCACCACGGCGACCAGGACGAGCAACCCGAGGAAGGCGAGCGGGTGGTGTCGCACCGCCCCCCACACCAGGGCCAGCGACATCCGGTGGCGGGGCTTCTGGTCGGCTCTCGGCTCGGCGGAGTCTGTCATTTCGGGCGCTCGTTCCGGGTGAAATTCAGCGAGTCAACGGGGGAGTCGTGGACCCAATTTAAGTGATCGCCACCAGGGGTGGGGGAGAAACCCCCGCCGCGGGCCGGCGGGGGCGGGTCAAGCGGTCGATATACAGCATGAGGGCGAACAGCATGCCGGCCCCGAGGGGCATCATGAGCCAGCCGGCGACGTCGTGGAACACTACACGCGCCAAGTCGCTCTGATTCGCCTCGTACAACAGGCCGGTCACGGTGATGCGGATCACGTTCGTCGCCACCGCGACCGGCGCGGCGGCGAGGACGAACACCACTCGGTACGCCCAGTGCCGGCGGATCAGCAGGGCGAAGGCGGCGGCCAAGGCGAAGAAAGTCACCAGCATGCTCAGCCCGTTGCACGCCTCGACCACACCGATTCGCGTCTGGCTCAGGGCGATCACGTTCCCCTCCGCCACCGCCGGCACGCCCACGGTCTGGAGCAGATAGGTGCTCGCCCACGTCGCCAGGGATTGTAGGGTGCCGCCGAGCATCGTCTGGAGGCGGTACGGCAGCGGGATCATAAACCCCAGGAAGCCGACCGCCGGCCACGCCCAGGCGAACGCCCGCCACCCGCCCAGGGTGCAGGCCAGCCCGCCGGCGACGAGCACCAGGGAGCCGGCGTCCAGCCAGGGCAGGTAAAACGCCACCGCCAATCCACGGGCGATGAGACCCAGTAGCACTACCCCAACCCCCCACCACCGCGGGGTGAACCCCTCGGCCGGGATCATCCGCCGACGGTGGAAGAGCAGATAGGCGGACACCAGCGGTACCAGCCACCCGTGGGAGTACTGAGGGTCGGATATCCAACGCTCGGCCACGTCAGCGAGTGTGGTCCAATAGGACCACACGCATGCCCCTAAAAGCACGCAGACGAACGCAGAACGTCCCAGGTTGAACACCATGGCAGGTTGAAAGTACCGTGGAAGGACCCGGCAAGCGAACCACTCCCGCTGCACACGGGATGGACGAACTGCCGTCGGGATGGGGAGAGTGCGTTCCGTTGGGTCCAACCCTACCAAATCTTAGGGTGGCATGGAGAGTGGAACGACGTAGGTTTGATTTTAGTTCCCGATTCTCTCGTGTCTTGCCCATTTTTCACTTTTCGGCCGAGGAACCATTCCCTCGCCGTTCGCGATCTCGGCGGATCACACGTGCCAAAATACTCACGCCGCCTGGATACAGGGCGTGAACGCCTCGCCAGCGAAAATCACTTTGACACCCGCACGGCGGACTTCCGCTTGAACGTCACAAGCCAAACGACACCGACGAGCCCGCTGGTGAACAGGGTGAAGCCGGTCGGGCCGGGGACCGCAATCGGTGTGAGCGGACTATCCCCCCCACTCTGTTGCTCGCCCCTCGGCGGGTTGACCACCCCGCCGAACGGCGGGTCGGGCCGGTTGAGGTTGACTGGGAACGAGGGCAAAGGGAGGGAGGATTGGATCTCGCCGAATCCGGGTGACGGCAGTTGCGGGTTGTCGTTCGCGCTCGTCGACAGTGTCGGAGGTCTGATCGCCTTGGCAATCGGGTTGAACCCGCCTGACGCTCCGAACTGGCCTCCACCGCCGAAGCCTCCTCCACCGCCGAAGCCGCCGCCACCGAGAGTGACGGGCGGGCCGAAGCCTCCCAAGCCACCCAAGCCAGACCACCCGCCACCGCTTGTCGGCACATCATACCCGATTCCCGACTCGTCGCGGTCGCGCTGCCGGATTTGGCTGGTGCCGCCCACCAATTGGAGCAAGCCGTTCCTCAGATCTTCGTTCGTGTGCGGCGGTGGAAGTGTTTGCGCCTCACACCCCGCAGGCAGCAAAACGAGCTGACATAAGGGCGCACAGGGGTCAACCAAACCAGGCCGCAAGCCGGCGAAAGAGGGTGCGTTTCCGAAGCTCGCGACGCCGACCACGAGGAGGCCGCGATAGCGGATCATGGGCGTGATCCTCCTGACGACGTGGCACGTTGCCGTCGATTCGATACGGTTTGCAACTGGTGAACGGCTGAGACCGTCATATCGCCAAAAATTCTTGCCGAGCAATAGTTTACGGTGATATTCATGCGCCAACATAAACTCACTTGTGGCGTCCGGCCTGCAGATCAGGTAGGATGACGATATCGTGTCGGGAGTTCCGAATTGGGTGGCACATTGATAGGAAAAACTGTTCGCACAAGCGGTTCCGGAGCATCCGCCCACTGCCTCATTCGTGACGCCGTCGGACTGACTCGGCGTGGCCCTTCCCGCTCGATCATTCGACTCTCCCAGCGATCTTGGTACGTCGCTCGTTCACGTGTCGCGCAGTGACCCGACATGACTGCCCCCCCAGTTTGTCACCGCACCGTCCGTCCCTTCGCGTCCCCGCAACTGGTCACCGGGCAACCCGCCGCCCACACCTCACGTTCGGACTCTTGACCCGTCCCACACTGGTCTGGTAACTTGACTGGACTGAAGTTCGACTTTCTGACAGGGGTTGCTGATGTCGCCGGACGACGCCTGCGCCACCATCCCGCTGCCCGTCACCGCGACCGACGAGCGGGCCACGCTCACGCTGCCGGGGGCGGACGCCGACACCGTCCCGCTCGCCGCCCCGACCGGCCAACCCCTCCCCACGCACATCGGCCGGTTCGTCGTCCGCGGGTGGCTCGGCAGCGGGGCGTTCGGGGACGTGTACCGGGTGTTCGACCCGCACCTGGACCGCGAGGTGGCGGTGAAGGTGGCACCGTGGAGGAGGAAGCAACGAGGCCTTGAGGGGCAGTGAGCGGTGATCAGATTGGACCGAAGAATTGAGTAACCATCACCCGGCCGCTCACTTCCATCGCACGCGGAAACTGCTGTCCCCCACCACCCGCACTTCCCGCTCGCTCACCCGGTGCGCTTCCAGGCTGTCGAGCAGATCTTCCACGTCGCAGAGGCGGTTCAACGTGACGACCGACCAGCCGTCGGCGTCGGTGAACGCCGTCTCGGAGTCGGCGACCAGCGTGTCCGCTGCCGACCGCTTGACGGGGGCGAACGGGGAGACGGATCCCGTCTTCTGCAAAATCATGACGGCGCCGGCTGTCCCACAGAGGGTCGCCGCGAGAGGCGCAACGGGCAGCATGCAGGTCCCTCCGTTAGGTATCTGGGGCAGATGGACTACCCGGAAATGAGGACAGGAATCGTTCCAGCAAGTGGCGAGCCACACGTCGAGCCAAGAATTTCAACCCGGTCATCAGCCGCGTGAGCCTCTCTGAACATTGTGGTGGAAGCAACTGACCGACGCGAGTTGAGAGGGTCACAATTTCGCGGATCGCTGAGGCTGTTGTCGGGATTCCCATCACGTGGATCGCCTCACACAGATGCCTCCGCTCAAGAGGAATTGGGTGGTTCGGTCGACGGTGTCGAGGCGTGTGAACTGGAGTTGACAACATCATGACGGAACGTAGAATATTAAACCTTGCCTGCCCCCCTTCGGCTGGTGGCCGAGTTCCCATCCGACCCGTTTCCCGCCGGAGTTCGATTGTGATCGCCGACCTCGACCGCGTGGGCCTGCTGCCCCACGGCCGCCGTGCGGCCGTTGAACTCCTCCAGGCCCGATACCCCGCCCCCGCCGACTTGGCCGCCGCCCTCGCCCGCCGCGGGTGGGTCACCCACCTGCAAGCCCGCCTGCTCGCCCGCGGCCGCGCGCCCCTCGTCGGCCCGTACCTGCTCCTCCGCCGGCTGGGCCGCGGCGGCATGGGGGACGTGTACTTGGCCCGCCACCGCCACCTGGGGCGGGAGGCGGCCATCAAGACGGTGCGGGTGACTCGCGACACCTCCCGCGGGCGGTTCCTCCGAGAGTGTGAAGCCCTCGGCCGGCTCGACCACCCGCGGGTGGCGCACGCGTTCGACGCCGGGGAGGACGGGCGGGTGCTGTGGCTCGCCCTCGAGTACGTGAGTGGGCCGGACTTGGGACAGTTGGCGGGCGGCGGGCGGTTGACCGCCGGGTTGGCGTGCCGGTACGCCTGTCAGGCGGCGGACGGGCTGGCCCACGTCCACGCCCGCGGGCTCGTGCACCGTGACGTGAAGCCGGCCAACCTGATTCTCGACCGGAGCGGGGGCGTGAAGGTGCTGGACGTCGGGCTTTCCCGCCCGCGGAGGGGGGCCGGGCACCTGACGCGCGCCGGCCTGACCGTCGGCACGCCGGACTACATTGCCCCGGAGCAGGTGGAGGACAGCCGCCGGGTCGGTCCGGCGGCCGACCAGTACGGGCTGGGATGCACGCTGTACCATCTGCTGACCGGGCGGGTGCCGTTCCCGGACGGGTCGGCGGTGGCGAAGATGATCGCCCGGCTGACCACAGAGCCGCCGCCGGTGGACGCCCTGCGGCCTACCCTGCCGGCGGGGTTAGCCGAAGTGGTCGGGCGGTTGCTCGCCCGCCGGCCCGCCGATCGATTCCCAGACATGGGGGCGGTGTCCGACGCCTTGGCCCCGTTCGCCGGTCAGTCCGTGCCGACGGCGACCACGGGGGACACGGCATCGGAACTGCCTGCGCTGTGTGACGCCCCCACACAGGAAGTCTCCATTCGCCCCGCTCACACACCACCCCGCCGAGGGACGAGCGGGGGGTGAGGAAGTGCCGTCCGACACCCACTCGTCGGGCGACCGTCCGCCGGGGTGTTCGCGGACGTGCCGGTGTCACCCGCGACGTTCACCGGGGCTCGCTTCTGGCGATGGCCCGCCGTCAAGGTCGCCTGCTCGGCCCTCCCGCCCGGCCTGGAGGCCGTCCGCCCCCGCGGGTGCCATTGGTCAGGCGGGCGGGTTCGGTGGTATCGGCAGCCGGACCTTGTCCTTCTTCAGCGACCCGCCCTTCGCCTTGACGCTGTACGCCCCTGCGTCCACCACCCGCTGCTGCTCCCGGACCGGCAGTCGGCAAATTCGATCCGCGTGCTTGATCGTCACCTGCCCGTTCTCCACCATCCGCTTCAGATCCGGCACCGCGTGTTGGAGAACGCGGGTCGCCTCCAGAATGGTGGAACGCCCCACCCCGAACTGGAGGGCGAGTTGGGCCTGGGTCCGCCGCGAGCCGCCCTCCCTGGCCGGCCTGAGGGGCAGGCCGGCCGCGAACAACGCCTTGCGAGACTTGTCCAGGTTCCGCCGGGTGAGCATGGCCAGCACGTACCCCTCCGGGTCGTCACCGGTGTACTCCCGGAACCGCGGCGTCACCCCCTCCGCCAGGCACGCCGCGTACAGGTGGCGGCCGTCGAGGATCTGCCCCTCGTACAGCACGATCTCGCCCCCCGGCAGAAATCCACGGGCGCGGACGGACTCCCGTAGCACCAGGAATTGCGAGTCGGACATCCGCGGGACCACCGCGGTCAGGGGGTGTGGGTGGAAAATGGCGTCCGGGGTCGGTTCACCGTTCATCGCGAGTTCTCACCTCCGGGTGTGTGGCACGGCGCGCGTCCTCGGCCCCAGTGGCTCGGGAGTGCGACAGCCCGGTTGTACCACGCGAGACCGGCAGGGCCGCGGTTGAGCGGGGGCATCAACACCAGCGCGGCGGGTGAAGGCGGTGTCACCCGACGTGCCAACGCCGACGTGCCAACGCGTCGCCGCCCTGTCATGGTGCGGCTCGGACGGTGTGGTCTCCCGACAGTGCCCCCGATTTGGTCAAGACAGCCTCTGTGTCACAGGTCCCGTGCCGGCACGGCAGGTGACGACTGGTCCCCGGGCGGGTGGAGTGGGGGCGCGTCATCGCGAGGGGCGGGCACCAGATCAACGGTTCACACCACCGCGCGTGGGCAACCGCCAGGCCGCCCACAGCGTGTCGCGACTGGTCCGGTTCACCCGCACGCGCGCAGGGAAAGGTTCGGTGACGCGGAACGTCAGGATGCACCGCCTCCGACTCCCCCGACGGGACGACTTCACGGCGGCCCCGAACCCGCGGCCGACCGCCAACGGCTTCTGGCGGTCGGCGGCGGTGACGGTACGAAGGGCCGACGCGTGTGGCCGGCCCCCGTCGGTCCCTTCATGAACGGGTGTGCGGCTGGTGTGAACCGGGTCTTCACGACGAGGGGTGGCCATGCGCGTGTTCGGCGTCGCGGTCTTCGCGGAGCCGCGCTCGCGCCGCCCGGACGGCGGCCGGGTCGATGTCGCCCCCGACGAACCGGCGTGCGAGCCGCTGGCAGGCGATGGCCACCGTGCCGCTGCCGAGGCAGCCGTCCACCACTAGGTCGCCGGGAAGGGTCAGCCGCTCGAGGAGGAACTCGGCCTCGCCCACCGGCTGCTGCCACGGGTGGTACTCCTTCTCCTTGTGGGCGCGGGGAATGACGTCCGGCATCCGCAACGCCGCGGGCGCCCCGTTGGTGAACAGCACCACCGGCCGCCACCCGTTCATCACCCCGTTGTAAGGGATCAGGCGGCACCCGCCCGGCCGCAGGCCGGCCAGCGTCCAGGCGTACCGCAGGTGTTCACCGACCGCCCGCATCACCTCGGGCAGGTGCTGAACGCCGACGTAGGCCGCGAGCACCCCGCCGGGGGCGAGCACCCCAGCCGCCCACTCAGCCAGGTCCGGCCAGTGGGCGAGCCAGTCCGCCGTGAACCTCCCGCTGCTCGTCGGCGGGCCGCCGGGCCAGGGCCACCAGTTGTTTGCTCGACTCCGCCGCCTTCGTCCCCCGCACCTGGTCGCGGACCTCCGGGGGCAGGCCGGCGACCACCTGGCAGGCGAGCCGGACGCTCCGCGGGGACAGGCAGGACGTGCGGGCGGTCAGGGTGGGGGAATAACCGGCACCGGGTGCCGACTTTCGCGGCCGCCCCCGCCGCTGGTGGCCCAGGGTGTCAAGCAATTCGACCCGGCGGGCGATCAGTTCCGCCCGGTCGAGATAGCTCAGGCTGCGGCGGATCAGGTTCTCGTCCACCTCGGCCAACTGCTCCTGCACGCGGCCGAGGTCCGCCACGACGCACGGCCCCGTCGGCTACCCCAGCCGCGTCACCGCCTCCAGCCGGTGGCGGCCGGCGACGAGACGGAACTGCCGCCCGTGCGGGACGACGACGAGCGGCTGGAGCAGGCCGACCCGAGCAACGGACTCGGCCAACTCGGCGACGCGGTCATCGCTCACCGGCAGGCGGGCGGCGGGCCGGACGATGTCGGCGACGGTGAGGTGGACCAGGGTCGTCATGGCGTTGGTGCCGCGGTGGGGCGATCGTGTTGCTCCCCCTCTGGTTTACCCGAGTCGCGGGCGAAGCGCCAGTGGGCGCTCGGGAGCGGCCGGAACTGCTGGCGGCCGAGCGAGTCCACTCTGTTCACCCGGTGTCACGGTTCGTCGGGGCCTCGGCTGATGCCGGCCTCGGAAGCAGGAGATGCCGACCGGGCTCACTTCAGCGTTCAGGCCGGGCATGAATCCACAAGTGACGGACCGGCGGTGACCCGTGCCGGCACGGGTTGGGCTCGTCCGGTCATCAGTCGTGAAGAGCTTCGACAAGCCGACCGAGGGGATCAATACCGTCGTAACGTTCATCTGTTCCGCATTTTACACCTCAGCGGTCCTGGCCCGAGTCGTTTCGCCTGCCTGCCGTCGGCCTCCGTTTCCCTGGGGCTCCGGCGCCGGCTGGTATCCTCGCGTTCGGTCAATTCCGCTTTGGAACAAGTCGTGGCCGGGCTGACACCAGGTCGGCCCGAGGCTTGAGTCGGCGGAAGGCCGGGGGGGGCGGACGATGTCGATCGTGAAGCTGTGGCTGCCAAAGGGCCTGGACCTTGCCCCGAGGATGGCGGCGGCCGGGATGGGGTGCCAAACCATGTACGCCGAGTGGCTGGTCAGTGAGGTGGTGGGGTGGGGCACTCTGTACAAGGTGCCGGCCGGGCAGTTCGTCCCGCTCGCGCACTCGCAGTTGACGACCGGCATCCCGAGGAACCTGATTGCTCCCATCAAGCGGGTGCTCATCCCGAAGGTGTTGGAGACGAATGATCGGTACTGGTTTCGGCCGGGCGAACCGGGTGAGTGCTTGGGTTATCGAATCGCTCCGGCCGTCGCCGGCAAGCCGGAGCGTGTGTCCCGGTTCACCTTCGCGGTCGGCAACAAGCTGGCGGGCGCAAACACCCAGCGCCAGGTCGAGCAAGATCGGAAGGCAGCCGAGTTGGACCCGCTCGACCGCCGCATCCGCGAACACGTCCTGTCGGCCTGGCTGACGGACGAGGCGAGGGCGGACGGCCACCCGGTGGTTGAGTTCCTGACCGGCGAACGGGTGGGGTGGTTCGTCGTCTGCGCCCAGGGGAGGCTACACCACCCGGTGGTGAGCTGCCCGCGGCGGCTCCGCCCGCACCTGCGGTTGGCCGACCCGCACGCGCCGCTCGCGATCGTCGACGTGACCGCCAGTCAGCCACTCCTCCTCGGGCTGCTCGCCGCAAACCCGAACGCCGCGAGCGGCACAACCACCACACCGCCCCCAACCAACCAGCGAGACACCGATAGAGCAGCAGGCGGACGACAGGACAACCCGGAAGCCGGCTATATATGCTCACATAACTTGAACAGATGTCCATTTATTGCGCGATGTTTGGACGGAACGCTTTACGAGTCGCTGGCCGAAGTCATGACCTCGATCAGCGGCCGGCGGCAAGACACCCGTGAGCGGGCGAAGAAGCGGTGGATGGGGGCGGTGTACGGCCGGCCCGAGTTGATGGGGTGCAAGCTGATGGGGCGGGCAATTCGGCACTTGTTCCCACAGTTCTTCGACCGGGTTCGCCAACTGGCGGAGGCCGGCGAGCACGGCCATCTCGCGCGGTCGTTGCAGCGGTTCGAGTCGGACCTTGTGATCCGCGGGGTCATGGCGGAGTTGCTCCGCACTCACCCCGGTGTACCAGTCGTTCCAATTCATGACGCGATTCTGACACACGCCGTCCACACCGAGACTGTCCGGCAGGTGTTCCAGGAAGTGTTTCAACAGCGGCTGAAGGTTACCCCACGTCTCAAGATCGAACTGCTCTCCCCCTGACCCGGTCCGGGGTATCCCGTGCCGGCACGGGATACCCGGTCACGCCGTGGGCCGACCGATCACAGGCTTTCCGGCGTCACCATCTCCGCCGGGTCGTCTTCCGGTTCTGGCGGCGGGGCCGTGCCGTCGAGGTGGTTGGCCCCCAGTTCGTTCAGCAGGCGATCGAGAACGTCATCGGGGGTACGCCCGGTCGCGGGCGCCGGCCACCAGCAGGCGGTAGAGCGGTTGGAGGGCGACGAACGTGGCGGGCACCCGCTTGATGCCGTCTCCGTCGTCCACCAACTTGACCCTGCCGTAGTCGATCCAGCCGGGGAAGTGCTTGCGGGCGTACTGCTCGAACCGCTTGCCGTCACTCGTCTGGATGTGCCGCGTCAGCTTACACGCCAAGTTGCGCAGGTCGCGGAGGATTTCCTCCGTCTGGGCGTCGAACCGGCGGGTCGGCGGGTGGACCGACGGGCCGCGCCCCGTCTTCCGCAGTTGGCTCGCCTTCCGTGTCACCGACTTCGGCCCGGCGGCGATCACCTTCTTCTGCTCGGTCGGCGACAGCCGGGCCACCTGCGCCGCTGCGCTCACCGTCACCTCGCCGTCGTTGATCATCTTCTCTAATTCCGGGCCAGCTGCGTGCTTCTTCACCCGCAGTGCCTGGGTCACGCTTGTCTCGCCCACGCCGGCAAGACGGCGGGCATCAGCTTGGCCCAGAGGCGGCCTGCCGCTCTCCGCCGACATCGTCACCAGATTGGCCGCCAGCAGCGCCCGTTGGGACTCGCTCAGGTGCCGGCGGGCCTTGTTCATCGCCAGGACGAACGCTAAAGGGTCGCTGCCAACGAAGTTCACGTACTCTGGCTCCACCCCGACTTCGCGGCAGGCCCGCAGGCGGCTGAGGCCATCGAGCACTTGGTCCTCGTGAAGCGTGATCGGCTCGATCAGGCCGACCTGACGGATCGATTTTTTCAGTTCCAGATAGTCGTCGTCACTCGGCCGGGGGAACAACTGGGCCAGTGGGTGAGGCGGCGGGTCGGCCTGCAAGCGATAGCGTGTGGACACCTGCAATCCCTCGAACGGTTGTGGAGCCGAGGTGGGAACAGTCCACCCCGGTTGAGTCGTGACTGGGGCCGGCGGGATCACCCGTTCGGCCCGGCTCCGATGCTACCGCGCCACACCGGCCGTTCGCCGATTTTCGCCAACCACCCTCCGGGCGGCCTCATTCGCTTGGCGGAGGAGGGGGTGAAGCCGACGGTTCGATCACGCAGTCGGTTCACCAGTGGTGTCCGCGCCGGACTGGGCCGTCGGCGGCATAACCTCGCCGTCGTTCGTCCCCGACCCCCGGCCGATTCGTTCGGTGAGCAGGGCCCGCAGCTCGGCCAGTTCCTTACGCAAAGCGGCGATCGCGTGGCGGTCTGGGCCGAACGTCTCGCGGTCCTTGCACTCGAGCAGCCACTTCGCCGCCAGCCAGTCGGACTCCACGCGTTCCACCACCTCGACCGTTTCTGCGCCGTCCGCCCGCGTGACCGTGCGCACCACCCTCACCCTCTTCGGCCGGCTGGCCCGCACGACGGTGGCCAACCGCGCGGCGATGAATCGCGCCTCCGCCCTGGCCACTTCACTCGCGAAACTCGCATAAATCCGCCCGCCCTTGCCCGCCCGTGACAGGGCGATCCACCGGTGGAGTGTGGCCGCGTTGATTCCGATGAGAGCGGCGGCCCGGGTCTTGGACACGCCGTCGGCGATGTGCCCGCAAAACTGGGCCGCCAATTCGGGGGTGATCTTCGGGGGTCGGCCGCGGCGGGGCATGGCTCACCGGTCGTGATGGTGGACGTGGCGGAGTGTACCGGGGTCGAACGGACAGGTGACGGTTGAGCGGGGGTGGTCCCGGGGCGACCGGTCGCCCGGCTGCGGGAGCTCACCCGTGCCGGCACGGGTGAGCCGGGCGGCCGGAAAGCCCCGCAGCCACATCGGGCCCGAAAACTGCCCATTGTGCGACAGGCTGGACCACCGAAATCGGCCAAAATGACCCGCGCATGCGCGGTCACGAACACGGGTGGGGAAGGGAGTTTCAACCGGCGACGCGAGCGAACGGCTCATCAGGTCACGTGGCGGGATCAGGCTGGTGTCTCCGATGAACGCCCATGCCAGTTACGAAATGGCGAAAATCGCCGGCCGCCGGTGCCGGCCGTTAGACTCGACCGACCGCCGACGGGTGCGGCCGGCTCAACGCCCGGTTGAGACCGGCAGGCCTGTACCCTGCACCCACCATCCGCGGTCCTCACCCGGTATCCACCCCATGCGGCTCACCCCGAAGCAGGCGTCCGAGCGGATGTGTGTCAGTTTGTCGCTCGTCTATCAGTTGCTCCAACAGCGTCGGCTGCCGGCGTACCGGATCGGGGTCCGCGGCCGGGGGAAGTGGGTCATCGAGGAAGCCGACTTGGAGGCATTCCTGGCCGAGTGCAAAATCAACGAGGTGCCCCCCGACGACCGTCTGAAGCACATTCGTTAGCCGACGGCCCGGCGTGCCATCTCGCGGAGTGTGTCCTTCTTCGACTCCAGGTGGGAGTAATACTTGGCCACCGTACTCGGCGAGTTCCCGCACAGTTCGGCCACGATGTCGGCCGTCAGCCCACGCTCCAGGGCGTCGGTGATGTAAGTGTGCCTGTAGGAGTACGGATTGAACCGCTCCAGGTTCAGCTTCACTTCCAATCGGCGGAACGCCTTGATGACGTTCGAGCGGTTGTACGGGATCCCGTTGCGGGTGCGGAACAGTGACCCCTCGGGCCGCACCTCGCACAACTCCCGCAGCACGTCGGCCGCCTCCGGGGTCAGGTAGATCACCCGCCGCTTCCCTTTGCGGGCGTTCTTGTGCTTGACCAGCGTGATGCTCTCCGCCTCCCAGTCGATCATGTCGGCGGTGATCTGGGCCGCCTCCGAGTACGGGCGACAGCCGGTCTGCTCCAGGAACCGCAGGAACAGCTCGAAGGTGCGGTTGTGGCGGACGGCGGCCAGCACCTTCGCCCGCTCCTCCTTCGTGAGGATGCGCTCCCGGCTGTGCGTCTGCCCGACCTTCATGCGGGCGAGCGGGGAGAACGGCAGGTGCCCCTCCTGGACCGCCCAGTTCAGGCACGCCACCACCAGCCCGCGGACGGTCACCTGCGTGTTGTGCCCCCAGCGGCCCTTGTGCTTGAGGATCCACACCGTCACGTCGCCCGGCTTCAGGTCGGCCGCCCGCTTGGTGCCGACGCAGTCGCAGAAGGACTGGAGGTAGTGCCGCTGGTGCTGGTAGGTGCGTTCGTGTTTGGTCTGTTGGGTGAAGTCCAGGTACAGGTCGGCCAGCTTGCGGAAGGTGGGGCGGTAGCCGACCGGCCCCGGTTCGTCGGCGGTGGCGAGCAGGGTGTGGAAGGCCTTGTCGGCCTCCCGCTTGGTCCGGGCCAGCTTCACCTTCTTGCCGCGGTAGGTGGTGTAGTAGTACCCGTCGTGCTCGCGGAACCAGACGGAGGGTTGGCGGGCCACGGTACAATCTCCCGTCCGGCGTCGCCGGAGAATTCAGTGCAAGAATAGTGTGCAAGATCCCCAAAAGGAACGGCAGATGACAAAAAATCCCCACGAAAACCAGGTGATTTCTCACGCCACCCTGGGCGGCGGGTGCTTCTGGTGTACCGAGGCGGTGTTCGAGCGGGTGAAGGGCGTGACCAAAGTCGTGTCCGGGTACACCGGCGGGCACGTGCCCAACCCCACCTACGAGGCGGTGTGCGAGAAGACGACCGGGCACGCCGAGGTGATTCAAATCACGTTCGACCCGGCGGTGGTGAGCTACCGCCAGTTGCTCGAAATCCACTTCGCCACCCACGACCCGACGACGCCGAACCGCCAGGGGGCGGACGCCGGCCCGCAGTACCGCTCGGCCGTTTACCACCACTCCGACGAGCAGAAGCAGACGGCCGCGGCGGTGATGGCCGAACTGAACGCGACCGTGTACGCCGGCAAGATCGTGACCGAACTGACCGCGCTCGACGTGTTCTACCCGGCCGAGGGCTACCACCAGGGGTACTACCGCACCAACCCAGGGCAGGGGTACTGCATCGCGGTGGTCGGCCCGAAGGTGGCCAAGTTCCGCAAGCGGTTCGCCGACTTGCTCGGCTGACGAGCCGCGCCCGCGAGGGCGCGGGGGAACAACACCCGCTCCCTCGCGGTCGCGGCTCGTGGAGTCCTACTTCCCTTCGGTGGCGATCCCGGTCAGCGTCGTCCGCACATCGTCGGCGGAGCCCACCGCCACAAACATGCGGTACGAGTAGTCGCCCGCCGGCACCCCGGTCGGCTCTTTCACCCGGAACACGCAGTTCCACTTCACCACCTTCTCGGCGGCGAACCGGAACCGCCCGTACCCGGCGGTGGCGTACCCCTGGCTCGGCTGGTCCGGCGACCACACGCCCATCGCGTGCTTGCCGTCGGCGGTGGCGAACACGACCGGCTTCGCCTGCTCGCCGGGGCCGTCGGTCAGTGCGGACAGTTCGCCCGTCTTCAGGTCGAGCGTGTGAAACTTGGTGAACGCCGGCGGCATGTACCCTGTGAGCGATTCGAACTGTGCGTAGGTGTGCCCTTCGCCCGGCGGCACGGTGAACGTCACCCGGTAGTCGATGGCGTGCGGCCACGTCTTGTACCCGATGGCGATCCGCTTGGTCACGCGATGGTCCGACAGGGTCGTCTCGTTCAGCGCCGGCTTCCCCTCCGATTTCTCCGCCGGCTTCAGCCAGAAGGCCATGCGGGTGGTCGCTGACAATTCGGTGTCAGTGGCTCGCAGGCGGAGAAGTCGGCTGGTGGACGATTTGCCCGCCCCGTCGTGACGCGAGCCGGCCTCGGTCGGGTTGAAGCACTCGGCGTGGAAACCGGGCTTGCCGCAGTTGAACGAGGAGGCCGACTGCAACTGTCGGCCGTGGTCGGCGCTGTCGATGAACTCGACCCCGTCCCAGGTGAGCGAGTGGACCGCGCCGGCCAGCCGCTTGGTGGTGGTGATGACGATGTCGGACTTGCCCGCCTTCGCACGGATGACGGCATCGCCGGAGGGCGTGTCGGCGAGCGGGGCAAGCACCAGTAGGGCGACGACGGCCAGGGTCATCGGATCGCTCGGGGATCGGGGTTCAACGAGCCGCGGACGCCCGGGGGGAGGGGGTTTTGGCCCCCGCCCCCCCGGGGCCGGCGCGGACGGTGGTGGTGCCCCAACGAACCCGCCGGCGGGGGG
>JANNVG010000724.1:0-1502 GCA_031414395.1 Fimbriiglobus sp. | reverse complement strand
TGACCTTGTTCGGGTTCTTGTCGGCCACGTTCGTCGTCTCGCCGATGTCGTCGGTCAGGTTGTACAGCCGCGGCTTCTCGACACTCGCCTCTTCAGTGGTCTTCGCCGCGGTATCGTTCTGCGGGGCGACGGCCAGCTTCCATGGCCCCTTCCGCACCGCTTGCAGGGTGTACCCGGAGAAGTAGAAGTGCGCTTCGCGCTCGGACGCCTTCGCCTTGCCGAACAGCACGCCCGACAGGTCGCGGCCGTCGATGACCGGCTCGGCCGGCACCTTCCCGCCGGCCACGCTCACGATGGTGGGTAGTAGGTCGATGGTGCCCGCCACCGCGTCGCTGCTGGTCTTCGCCGCGATCTTGCCCGGCCACCACGCGATCGTCGGCACTCGCACGCCCCCTTCCCACGTGCTGCCCTTCCCCGAGCGCAGCGGCTTCGCGCTCCCGCCGTCCGGCCCCTTCACCAGCCACGGGCCGTTGTCACTCGTAAACACCACCAGCGTGTTCTCGGCCAATTTCAACTCCCGGAGCGTGTCGAGCACCTGCCCGACGCTCCAGTCCGTCTCCTCCACCCAGTCGCCGAACCGCCCGTTGTCCGACTTGCCGCGGAACTTCTCGCCGGGGTGAATGGGCGTGTGAACCGCGTTGTGCGGCAGGTATAGGAAGAACGGCTTGTCCTTGTTCGCCTTGATGAACCCGACCGCCTCGGCGGTGTACTTCTCGACGATGCCGCTCTGCTGCTCGTCGGTGAGCAACTCCTCCACCTTGTCGTCGCGCACCAGCGGTACCACTTTCTTGCCGCTCGCCTTGTCCACCTTCTGCATGTCGTTCGAGTACGGGATGCCGAGGTAGTGGTCGAACCCGTGCTTCGTGGGCAGGAACTCGGGCTGGTCGCCCAGGTGCCACTTGCCGACGATCTGCGTGGCGTAGCCGAGTTCCTTCAGGTGTTCTGCAATGGTCGTCTCTTTCGCGCTGATGCCGTTCGGCCCGGCGGGGAAGAACACACCGGGGATCGAGATGCGAGCGCCATAGCACCCCGTCAGCAGTTGCGCCCGCGACACCGAGCACACCGGAGCGGCGTAGAAGCTGGTCAGCTTCATGCCCTCGGCGGCCATGCGGTCGAGGTGCGGCGTCTTCTGCTTGGTGGCCCCGAACGGGCCGATGTCGGCGTACCCCAGGTCGTCGATGAAGAGGACGACGACGTTCGGCTTCTTGGGGGCGTCCGCGGCGGTGGCGACGGCCGCGACCGCGAGCACCGCGACGAGTGAGCGAAGCATGGGAGTGGGCTTCCGGCGGGGAGGTGGAGTTGTAGCTCTGGTAGGGCGGGTCGAGCGGCCGGGGACACAAACCGCTCCGGTGTGATGCAAATGACTCCACCGTTTTGACGACCGGCCGCGACGCCCCCCCGCGAATGTGTTTTGGGGGGGGGGGTCGCGGCCCGGAGGGCAAACCGTGGAGTGAATTGCAAGACACCCGCGCGGGTTTTGTGCCCCGGCGCAGGGCCCCCCC
>JANNVG010000723.1:0-2533 GCA_031414395.1 Fimbriiglobus sp. | reverse complement strand
GGGGGGGCCGCCCCCCCCGCGGCCGCCCGCCGCTCGGCTCGCCAGTTCCATTCGCCACCCCCCCTGCCCACCGGCACCCCTCTCATGACCCGTCGCCTCGCACTCGCGCTCCTCCCGTTCGGCTTCCTCGCCCTCGCAGGTTGCGGCGGCACTTGGGGCAGCGTGTCCGGCACCGTCACCCTGGACGGCACCCCGCTGAAGGACGGCATCATCACCTTCCACCCGGCGGCCGGCGGCGGCGTGACCGCCTACGGCGTTGTCACGGACGGCTCGTTCAGCATCGCCACCGGGCAGGACCGCGGGCTGGCGACCGGCAAGTACAAAGTGACGGTGTCGGCCTCGTCCATCCCGAAAGAGGGGACGACCGAAAAAGCCACGCTGCTTACCCCGGTCAAGTATTCGAAGGCGGACACGACCGACCTGGAAGCGGTGGTGAACGGCGGGCTGAACTCGTTCAAGTTCGAGATGAAGTCGAAGTGACGCTCCCGCCGCGGCCGGCCGGCGGGTGCCGCGGACGGCGGACGCGAAGGCGGTACAGTTCAACGTGAAAGACATCAGCGTCGAGCTGGTGCGGCGGGCGCGGTCGGGAGAGAACTCAGAGGCTGTGAATCAATCGGTGCGTTCGGCGGTCGTCCTCGTCCACGTCGGCCTGTCGGTTGGGGCCGACACGAGGACGACGGCGGCCGTCGAATCCCGAATCGCCCCTCACGTCGCCACGCCCACCCGTTCGCGGGAGGCGGACTGACGGTGGGAGCCGCCCGCCGGGTCGTCGTCCAACTCCGCCTTCAACCGGGACAACGGAATCGGGCCGCGACACTCATCGGGGGTAGGTGTCACGGATGTTGCTGGGACAAGTGTTCACTTCGGCGGGGGCTTGAGGGAGGCTGGGCAATTGCCCCCAGAGAGTCGCTATGTCTCACCCCCTGCCGCCCGTACAGGTGGCCCGCGCTCCCGAATGCCGCCCGGCAGGCGGCACCTACTTCAGGTACGCTGCCAGCGTTTCGACGTGCTTGCCGAACGTCTCGCTGGACAGGTACTTGAACCCCTTGTCGAACTTCGGCTGGCCGGTCAGCCGTTCACCGGCGTACTCGCTCACCCAACGGCCGTCCGTGTCGAGTGCCGCGATCACCTTCTTCACGGTCTCCGCCGTCGGCGACTTGGCCTTCGGCAGTGCCTCGCCCTTCTTCGCCGACTGGTACGCCTTCTCGATGCGGTCGAACCGGGCCGGTTGCGTCCACCCGTAGTGCGTCGGGGCGTTGGCCGGGTCGTAGGTGAGCTGATACGCCGCGTCCATGTACAGCGGCTTGTCGGTGCCGAACTCGATGAACCGCGGCACGGTGCCCTCCTTGCTGACGTG
Organism: Fimbriiglobus sp.; assembly: GCA_031414395.1. Taxonomy (GTDB): domain Bacteria; phylum Planctomycetota; class Planctomycetia; order Gemmatales; family Gemmataceae; genus JALHQU01. Next base: position 1,176 of record JANNVG010000723.1, on the reverse strand, counting down.
CTTGGAGAAGTATTTCAGCGCCGGCGCGATGGGGTCGAGGTACTTCGCCTCGCCGGTGTGCCGGGCGATGGCGACGAGCGTGTCCATCGCGTCCTGCGACTCCCAGCCACTCACCGCCGGCGGCTCGAACTTCCGCGCCCAGATGGGCACCATGTCGAAGTTGTACTGCTGGCACCAGCCGGGCTGTGGGTCGGGCATCTGGGCCAGTACGAGGAAGTCGCCCAGCTTCGCCAGTGCCTTCTTGTACTTGTCGTCCTTGTACACCTCGTGGGCGACGACGAGTGCCGCGGCCACCGTGCCGGCGAGGCCGTCGTTGAGCGTGTAGTGGTCGTAGTAGTTCTTCAGCTTGCCCTCGGTCTTCCAGTCGCCCTTCGGGAAGCTCGCCTTCACCACGCCCTCCTCGGGAACCGGCCCCTGCCACACCTGCGGGAACCCGCCGTTGGCGAACTGCGCCTTCAACAGTGCGTTCAGCCCGTACTCGGCGGCTTCGTGGATCTCCTTGTTCTTGAAGCCGAGTGCGGCGTCGGTTCGCATCAGGAATTTGAGGGCCGCTTGCGTCTGGTCGTCGTCCAGCGAACTCACGTTCCAGTTCCCGCCCTTGCCGTTGCGGTACTTGCCCGTGCGGTTCGCTTTGGCGTAATGGATGGTCTGCGTCCACCCGCCGGATTGCAGTTGGCCGTACACCAGACACTCGGCGGTTTCGCGGGCGGCGTCGAGATAAAACTGGTCGCCGGTGGCGGCGTGGGCGGCGAGGTAAGCCATGCCCACCGTGGGCGTGCCGGGCGGCTGCACGAACAGGATGTCGGGCGACGCCTTCCCTTCGCCCCAGCGGTCTTTCAGGTCGTGCGAGTAGTAGTAGACGTACCCGCCGTGGCTCGCCACCTTCTCGCGGTAGTAGGTGGCGGCGGACTTCAGCGCCTTCGTGGCGTCGGCTTTCAGCGCCGCGTCTTGGGCGAACAGCGGGCCGACGATCAGCAGGGCGAGCAGTGGGAGGAGCGAGCGCACGGGAGTAGCCCTCCGGGGGTTGGCGTCAGGGTACGGCACGGGCGGGAGGAGGGAAAGAGACCTCACCCCCCGGCCCCCCTCTCCATGTCATGGAGAAGGGGGTGTTCAAGGGGAACTGTGTCCGGACGTCGCCGCGAGCATCGCGAGCGCCAGCAGCGGTTGGCGCTCGCG
>JANNVG010000722.1:0-9147 GCA_031414395.1 Fimbriiglobus sp. | reverse complement strand
GAGCGCTCCGACAAAATCGCACGGCAGATTCCTTTCGCCTCAGCCGCGTGCGCGCCGGCGCACCCGCGGCTCGCCCGCCCGCTTCCGCAGCGTGTCCACGTTCACGAACGTGCTGTTCAGGAAGCTGGGCGTCGGCGGGGTGATGAGCTGAAGCGGGTACTTCGCGGCCAGTTCTGGCTGCGTCTGCGGGTCTTCGTGCGGCGGGATGTAGTGGGGCAGCGGGTCGCGTCCGGCGGCCAGCTCGCGGGGCGAGTACAGTTCGCACTTGCCGCTCGGCGTGGGGAAGTGACCGGACGCGAACGGTGCCCAGTCGGTCGGCACGTTCAGCCGGACGGGGCCGCTGGTCAGCAGTTCATCAAATGGAACCGGGAACGCAGTGACCGGGTTTGTGTCGCACCCGGTCACTGCGTTCCCGGTTCCAACCCGGTCACTCCGTTCCCGGTTCCAGGAATACGCGCCCCGCGCCAACTCCTCATCGCTCGTGGCGAACAACTCATCCTCGAAGCCCATCGCCGCCGCCAGCAGGCGGAACACCTGCGTGTTCGGCTTCGACTCGCCTAGTCGGGCGATGGCGGCGCGGTTCACCTGCACGTACAGGTGCCCGTAGCTGTTGTGGATGTCGAAGTGCTCCAGTTGCGTGGTGGCGGGCAGCACGATGTCGGCGTAGTCGGCGGTGTCGGTCTGGAACTGGTCGTGAACGACGGTGAACAGGTCTTCCCGCATCAGCCCCTTCAGCACGCGGCTCTGATCCGGGCACACGGCCGCGGGGTTCGAGTTGTACACGTACAGCGCCTGCACCGGCGGGCCGGGCAGCTCGCCGTTCAGCGCCTCGGCCAGTTGCGTCATGTTGACGGTGCGGGTGCCGGGCGGGATCAGGTCCGGGCGTGTCAGGAACGCATCGTCGAACGGATACAGTTTGCTCGTGCTGAGCATCGCCCCGCCGCCGGGGTGTCGCCAGTCGCCCGTGACGGCCGGGAGGCAACAGACGGTGCGAACGGCCATCGCCCCGCCGCCGTGCCGCTGCATCCCGTAGTTCAGCCGAATGAACGCCGGCTTCGTGGTGCCGAGTTCGCGGGCGAAAGTTTCAATCGTCTCGACCGGCAGCCCGGTGATGCCGGCCACTTTCTCCGGCGGGTATTCGTCCAGCACCCGCTGCTTCAATTCTTCACCACCCAGGCAGAAGCGGTCGATAAAGTCCTGATCCTGCAACCCGTCGCGGAAGAGGACGTGCATCACCCCGAGAGCGAGTGCGGCATCCGTGCCCGGTCGCACCGGAATCCACCAGTCGCTCGCCGCCGCCGTCTTGCTGCGGTGCGGGTCGATGGTCACGATCTTCGCCCCAGCTTTCCGCGCCTGGAGCATGATCGCCCACAGATGCACGTTCGTGACTTGAGTGTTCGACCCCCAGTTGACGATGTATCGGGAGCGGGTGACGGTGGCGGGGTCTACGACCGCCCGCGTGCCCAGGGTGATGTCGCACCCGACCGCGCCGGCGGTGGCGCAGATGGTGCGGTCGAGCAGGCTGGCGCCGAGGCGGTGGAAGAAGCGGCGGTCCAGGCTGCCGTACTGGAGCTTGCCCATCGTGCCGGCGTAGCTGTACGGTAAAATGGCTTGTGGGCCGTGCGGCCCCGCGCTGATGCCCTGGAACCGCTCGGCGATGGTGCGGACGGCGGCGTCCCAACTGATCGGCTCGAACCGGCCTTCCCCCTTGCGGCCGACCCGCCGCAGCGGGGTGGTCAGCCGGCCGGGGTGGTAGACCCGTTCCAGGTAGTTGGCGACCTTCTGACACAGGTAGCCGTCGGTGAACGGGTGGTCGGCGTCGCCCCGCATCCGCACGGCCCGCCCGGACGTACTGTCTACTGACACCACCCACCCGCAGGTGTCGGGGCAGTCGTGCGGGCAGACGCCCCGCACGTCCACGGTCGGCAACGGGTGTGACATGGTGACTCCGCGGAACAGTTGTGGGGAAAAACGACGCGCGTGAGAAATTATCAGAAATCGGCGGACTAGGCGCTTGCGAACCGCCGCCGCCCCACTCAATATTACCACTCGGCGTGGGCCACTCGCCCCCCCACCCGACGCCCGAGCATCCGGATATGCCCGCACCCGCCTGCACTTCCGATTTCCTCGACCTGGTTCGCAAGAGCGGGCTGGTGCCCGCCGACCGCCTCGCCCCGGTGCTCCGCAAGTTCCCCGACCCGGACGACACGCCCGTTCGCCAACTGGCCGACGAGTTGGTCCGCGCCGGGCTGCTCACGTTCTTTCAGGCGAAGCAGATCCAACAGGGGCGGTACAAGCGGTTCCAGATCGCCAGCAAGTATCGGCTGCTGGAGTTGCTCGGCGTCGGCGGCATGGGAGCGGTGTACCTGTGCGAGCACGAGTACATGAAGCGGCTGGTGGCGGTGAAGGTGCTGCCGGTGGACAAGATCGCGTCCGACCCGACGGCGCTGGACCGCTTCTATCGCGAGGCCCGCGCGGTGGCCGCCCTCAGCCACCCGAACGTGGTGCAGGCGTTCGACATCGACAAGTTCGACACCGTCCACTTCCTGGTGATGGAGTACGTGGACGGCAGCAGCCTGCAAGACATCATCGCCGGGTACGTCGGCCGCAAGCAGCGGTTCGACCCGGTGCGGGCGGTACATTACATCGCGCAGGCGGCGGCCGGGTTGCAGCACGCCGGCGCGGTCGGCCTCATCCACCGCGACATCAAACCGGGCAACCTGCTGCTCGACCGGAGCGGGCTGGTGAAGGTGCTCGACCTGGGGCTGGCCCGCTTCTTCGACCACCGGCACGACGGCCTGACCGAGCGGTTCGACGACAAGTGCGTGCTCGGCACGGCCGACTACCTGGCCCCCGAGCAGGTGACGAACGACAACCCGGTGGACGTGCGGGCCGACGTGTACGGGCTGGGCGGCACCCTGTACTTCCTGCTCACCGGCTCGTCCCCGTTCCCCGACGGCACCGTCGCCCAGAAGCTCATCGCCGCGCAAACGCAGAAGCCGAAGCCGGTCGCCACCTTCCGCCCGGACGTGCCGCCGGCGCTCGTCGCCATACTCGACAAGATGATGGCCAAGAACCCGGCCGACCGCTACCAGACGATGGCCGACGTGATCGACGCCCTGGCCCCGTGGACCGCCACCCCCATCGGCCGGCCGGCCGAGGGCGAAATGCCGGTGCTGTCGCCGGCCGTGCTGGAGCGGATGACCACCAACCCGCTGCCCGGCCGGATGGCCGGCGGGTCGGCCGCCTACATCTCCCTGTCGGTCGGGTCGGGCGGGTCGTCGGTGCGGGTGTCGCCGGTCGAGCCGGCGCAGGCGGGCGTGCCCACCCGCCGCCCGTCCGACACCGCCCGCCTCCGCCCGTCGTCGTCGGGCGTGCGGACGTTCCCCACCCCGGTCGGCGCGTCGCACCCGTCGATCCCGTCGCTATCTACACTCCCCTCCCCCTCGACCCGCCGCACGCCGGCCGCCATTCCCGTCCCCCCGGCCCCGGTCGTCCGCCCCCGCGGGTACGTCGTCGGCCTGCTGTTCGCCGTCGGCGGGGTGTCCTTCCTGCTCGCCGCCGTCGTGCTGTACATGTTGGCGCTGGTGCTGGTGAAGTGACGGAGTGCGGAAGGGCGAACTCTTCAGGCGGTCCCAGGTATGGCGGCCCCGGGCATCTCCAATCCGCAGGTGCTGGCTCGCATCCGTGGGCACGAAGCGGCCTTCGCGCGAGCCGTTGCGGAGCGGATGACGGAGCTGGGCGTCGAACCGGAGTTGATCGGGATGAAAGGTGTTCCGGGAGTCGAAGACGGCGCGTTCACCCGGTACCCCGGTCCCCAAGGGGGCGGCAACCTGCGACCCGACCACCCGAACGTTGCCGCGGGGCGGTGGCAACCGGGTATCAACGTCGATGAGGCGGTCTTCGACGCGACGTTCGAAGCGCTGGCGGGCGAACCACGTGTCACTTCGGCCGAGGCCGCGATTGCGTATCATGCGGGGTGGGCGCGTGCGACCGATGCCACACGGACGGACGCGGTCATCGCCCACGAGTACGCGGAGTTGAAGGCGGTCTCCACTCCCGAACTGGTGGCCGCCTATGGGAACCAGTGGCCGCACTACGCCGCCATTCAACTGGCCCCCGACACGCCGCTCGCGGTCGTCCCGGAGGCCCGCGAACTCCTCCGCTTGCAGCGGCTGGCTCTCGGCCTCGAGTGAGGAGGGTGCAACATGGCTCTCGCCCAACTCCTGTACACCGGCCATTTCGTACCCGAAGAGGGGTACGTCCGCTTTCAGGGTCATCAGCCGGTCGTCACACGCCCCATCAGCATGTCTACCGTCCGCCGGTTACTCAAGACCTATTTGTCCGGCTCTCCCTCTCCCGACTCGCTCCCCGAAGAGTGGGGGATGTCGATTCTACCGGACTACATCGTCTGCTTTCGCAACTCCCCGCCGGAGGCGTTGCGGTTCCTCGCCGACTACGCCCAACAGCAGGGGGCAACGCTGCTCGACATGGGGTCGTTCTCCCTGCTCGCGGCGGAGCAGTTGCGTCAGCCCGGAGCGGAGCGCCTCGGCCATCCTCTGTAGGTGCCAGTGGAGAGCCGTGGCCGACTGAGATTCCCCACCCCCGCACGGTAGCGGACGCAGTTCAACCCCTTCGCCTCATCCTGCGTTGTTTCCCCCGCCGGAAATCTCCGCCCCCGCCGCACCACCGCACGCCCGCCGGTGTGTTCGATTTCCCCCATCGGCACTCGCCTTGCCCTATATTGACGGCAGCGCCGCCCCCGCCGCCACTTTCGCGCCGAGACCCCCGATGCCGGCCCCCGCGACGAACGAGGAGCTGTTCGCCCTGATCGCCAAGAGCGGGGTGCTCGAGGCCGCGCGGGTGAAGGCGTACCTGGACAAGTTGACCGCCGGCGACGGCGTGCCGACCGACCCCGCCAAACTCGGCGGGCTGATGGTGCGAGACGGCGTGCTCACCCACTTCCAGGCCGAGCAACTGCTGCAAGGGCGGTGGAAGCGGTTCAGCATCGGCAAGTACAAGGTGCTGGAGCGGATCGGCGTGGGCGGCATGGGGCAGGTGTTCTTGTGCGAGCACAAGCTGATGAAGCGGAAGGTGGCGGTGAAGGTGCTGCCGGCGGCGAAGGCGAAGGACGAGGCGGCGCTCGCGCGGTTCTACCGCGAGGCGCGGGCGGTGGCGGCCGTCGACCACCCGAACATCGTGCGGGCCTACGACATCGACGACGACAACGACCTGCACTTCCGGGTGATGGAGTACGTGGACGGGGCCAACCTGCACGACCTCGTGCGGAGGAGCGGCCCCATGCCCCCGCTGCGGGCGTGCCACTACATCTACGGGGCGGCCGTCGGGTTGCAGCACGCGCACGAGATCGGCCTCATCCACCGCGACATCAAGCCGGCCAACATCCTGGTGGACCGCGGCGGGGTGGTGAAGCTGCTGGACATGGGGCTGGCCCGCTTCTTCCACCCGGACGACGACGACCACCTGACGAAGAAGTTCGAGGAGAGCGTGCTCGGCACGGCCGACTACCTGGCCCCCGAGCAGGCGATGGACAGCTCCGGCGTGGACATCCGCGCCGACATCTACGGGCTGGGCGGCACCTTCTACTTCATGCTCACCGGCCAGCCGCCGTTCCCCGACGGAACCGTCACCCAGAAGCTGCTGTGGCACCAGAGCAAGGCGCCGAAGCCGATCACCGACTACCGCCCGGACGTGCCCCCGCAGCTGGTGGCCGTCGTCATGCGGATGCTGGCCAAAGACCCCAACGACCGCTTCACCACGCCGGCCGACCTGATCGCCGTCCTGCACCCGTGGGTGCAAACGCCCATCCCCCCGCCGACCGAGGCCGAGATGCCGACGGTGTCGGTGGCGGCCGGCGGCAAGCCGCCCGGCGGGTCGGGCGCGCCCACCGCCGTCGGCGCCGCCCGTGCGCCGGTTGCGGCTTCGATCGGCGCTTCGACCGCCCCGAACGGCCGACAGATCCCCGCGCTACCCCGGCCGTCCGCCGCGATTGCGATCACGCCCGCGGCGGTGGTCACGCCCGCCCCCGCGCCGGTCGCGGTTCCCGTGGCGGAGCCGGCCGCCAACCCGTGGGCCGACCTGCGGAACGGCGAGACCATCCCGCTCGCCCAGGACACCACCACGGACCGCCGCGAGCGTGAACGGGAGCGGGAGAAGGACCGCGACCGCGAGGAGGACGCCCCGTCGCCCGGCCGCTCGGGGAAGCGCAACCGCGAGCGGGACCGCGACCGCAAGGACGACCCGCCGAAGACAAAGAAGTCGCCACTGGTGTGGGTGATACTCGCCGCGGTCGGCGGACTGACACTGCTCGGCGGGGCGGGGGCGGCCGTCGCGCTCGTGATGTTCGCACCGAAGGGGAACGCCGTCGCCACCACCGCGCCGGTCGAAGAGCGGAAGGTGTGGTACGTGTCGAAGGCGGGCGCCGGACCGAACCCGGCGACCACCCGCACCACGCTGGCCGACGCCTTCCGCTGGCTGAAGTCGGGCGAGGACATCGTCATCCTGGACGACACCTTCGAGAGCGGGCCGCTCGTCCTGCCAGGCGTGAAGGACGTGCGCGTCTCGGCCGCCGCCGGCAAGACGGCCACGCTCGTGTACAAGCCGTCCGAGAGCCGGAACATCGCCGCCGTCATCCACCTGCGGGGGTGCGAGAACGTCACCCTGTCCGGGCTGGTGATCGACGTGGGCGGGCACCACGACATCGGCGTGCAGGTGTCGGGCAAGGCGACCGGCGTGACGCTGGACGGGCTGACCGTGCGGAACGCCAAGCAGCACGGCATCAACCTGCTGAACGTGACCGCCGACGCCGGCCAGCCGCTCACCGTCAGCGGCTGCCGGCTGCTGGTGAAGGCCGGCGCGCAGTCGGGCGTTCACGTGTCCGGGGCGAGCGACATCGACTGCCGCGGGGTGCGGGTCACCGGCTGCCGGTTCGAGGGCAGCGGCGGCGGCAACGGGGTGCGGGTGGAGGGGGCGACGAGCGACGTGGAGGTGAGGAACAACCGCCTGTTCAACTTCGACGCCGGCGTGCTGCTGGCCGCCGACCCGACGCCGCCGAGCGTGTGCAAACTGGCCGTCGAGCAGAACACGTTCCACTCGGCGAAGGTGGGGGTGAAGGTCGATCAGCCGCCGGCCACCACCGCCCGTACCATCACTGTGACTCGCAACTACTTCGCCGGCGGGGTGGCCGTGACCGCCGCCGACGCGAAGGGGGTGAAGGCGACCGGCAACGGCCGCGACGCCGCCGCCCAGCCGGGCATCTCTGCCGCCGACGAGGTGCCGGGCGCGAGCATCCCCGCCCCGCCGGCCGACGCCGCCGACGACAAGTTCCTGCGGCCCACCGGTAAGCTGACGGTGAAAGGCACGAGCGTCGGCGCGGAGTGACTGGCGGGCACTGTAGCCGGGGTCTGTGACCCCGGTTCTGACCGGCCTCACAGAGGCCGGCTACAATGTCGCCCCACCCCGAGGATCCCACAATGGCCAACGAGTTCATCAACCCGCCGGGGCTGAACCCGGCGAACGGGTTCAGTCACGCGGCCGTCGCCGACGGCGGGCGGACGGTGTACGTGTCGGGGCAGGTGAGCGTGGACGCCACCGGCGGGGTGGTGGGCAAAGGCGACTTCCGCGCGCAGGTGGAGCGGACGTTCGCCAACCTGGGCACGGCACTGGCCGCGGCCGGGGCGACGTTCGACCACGTGGTGAAGGTGACGTACTTCGTGGTGGACCTGAAGCCGGAGCACGTGCCCGTGGTGCGGGAGGTGCGGGCGAAGCACCTGAACGCCGCCCGCCCGCCGGCCAGCTCGCTCGTCGGCGTGGCCGCCCTGGTCGTGCCCGACTGGATGGTCGAGATCGAACTGATCGCCGTCGTGCCGGTCTAGGGCTTTTTCAGTCAGTTTGTTGTGGCGGAACTACGTTCGAGGTAGGGCGGGCGAGTCGGGCGTAGCCCGGCGACCCCCGCCACAAGCCACCGTCGGCGGAGGTCGCGGGCGAAACGCCCCCTCGTCCGCCCTACAAGGTCGTAACGCACTGCCTGAAAATGCTCGAATCCGCCCGTTCACCTCACGGGTTGGTGAACGGCTGGGCGGGCGAGAGCTGAATCGGCCTCCCGTTGCCCGGCTTGCTCACCGGCCCGTAAATCGGCGTGGTGCTGAGCGGCGGGACGAACGTGCCGGGCATGGCGTTCGGTACCACGGCGGGCGAACTCGGCGACGACCAGACCGTCGCCGTCGCCGTCAGCGGCGGGGTGTAGGTGTCCGGCGTGCAAGCACCGTCGCCGCACATCCCGCCCCACTTCGGGCCGAAGAAGCCGAACAACCGCTCGAACAGCCGCGGGCGCATCGGGCGGGCGTCGCAACCCAACACCGGCACCTCCGAGCGCGTGCTCAGCGGCTGGTACATCACCCGCGGGCGGCAGGCCGGCGTGTCGCACCCGGCTGATAGCCGCTGCACCGGCAGCGTCACCGTGCCGCAACTGCCGCCGGCCGTCACACACCCGCCGGTCGCACACCCGGCGGTCGGCGGGCAGGGGAAGTAGGCCCGCAGCGGCGCGTGGTACGGCGTCGGGGTGAACCCGAACCCGCCGGGAGAAGAGCGGAAGTTGAACCAGTCCTTCAGCCGATCCAGGCACGACCCGCGGACCACGTCGCACCCGCCGCGGGGGGCCAGCACGTTGAAGTACGGCTTCACCGTCGTGCAGGTGGCCGGCTCGCCGCACGGTGCGGCGGCGGTGGCACACGGCGACCCCACGAGCGTGCCCGGCAGCACAGCCGGCGCGCCCCAACTGGGCGTGCTGGTCATCACCGGGGCGGGGGCGGGCAAGGTCGCGGCGGCCGACTGTACGGCGGCGCTGAGCGGCTGGCTCATGCTGTTCGCCGGCTTCGGCGGCGCCGGCGGGTAGACCGACACCGGGTTGCCGGCGACGGCGGTCAACGGAATCAACCCAGCCAGGGCGAGTGCGGCGAAACGATTCACGGGCGGCCTCCGTGCCGATGTTGCCCGTTGTTTCGGCGATCCCACCCCCGCCGACTACCGCCATCTCACAGTCGATTCAGGCCAACCGACCTTCACCGCCGGCGGAATCGGCACAGATTGCCCAAGTTGCGCCGAGCAGGCGCGGTGTTGGACGCGCCC
>JANNVG010000721.1:0-2167 GCA_031414395.1 Fimbriiglobus sp. | reverse complement strand
GGGGGGGCCGGCCCGGGGGGGGGGGGGGGCCCGCCGGCGGTTTCTTCGGCGGCTTTTTTGGAGCCCCCCCCCCCTCGACCCGCCCTACAAGAACCGAGTGCCCCCTTCGCACCTCAGGTGCGCAACATTCCGAGCACTTTGTCGTGAACCTTGCCGTTGGTGGCCAGCACGTCGGGGCGGGTGATGCCGTCGTTCCCGTCCCAGTCGGTGAACCGCCCGCCGGCCTCTTCGATGATCGCTTTCGTGGCGGCGATGTCCCACGGGTTGACGCCGTGTTCGAGCATCAGTTCGGCCGACCCTTGCGCCACCAGCACGAACCCGTAGAAGTCGCCGTAGCCCCGCTGCCGCCACGTCTGGTTGTACAGGTCGAGGAACGTCTGCTGGCGGCCGGCGCGGGTGAACCAGCCGATGCTGGAGTAACACAAGATCGAGTCGGACAGCTCGCGGACGTCCGACACGCGGATGCGGCGGCTGTCCAGGTACGCGCCGTGGCCGCGGAGGGCGTGGTACATCTGGTTGAACACGGGGATGTACACCGCCCCGCCGATCTGCTCGCCGTTGAATTCCAGGCCGATCAGCGTGGCCCAGATGGGAACGTGGCGGACGAACGACTTGGTGCCGTCGATGGGGTCGATGACCCAGCGGAAGCCGGACGTGCCGGGCTGGTCGCCGAACTCTTCACCGAGGAAGCCGTCGGCCGGGAAGTGCTTCGTCACCATCTGACGGATGAGTTGCTCGGCCCCGCGGTCGGCGATGGTGACGGGGCTGTTGTCGGCCTTGCGGATGACTTCGATGTCGCGGGTGTCGAAGGTGTCGTCGTACACCTTCTTGGCCAGCTCCCCGCCGGCACGGGCGGCTTCGACGGCCAGGTCGTAGCGGGAACGCCAATCCAGATTCATGATGAAGTCCAAAGAGAAATCGGCACGCGGATGACGCGGATGAGACGCGGAGTAAAGCAGGATTCAATGAGGAAACCAGGAAGGCAGGAAGAGAGCCGGTCTCGAACTCGCCTCCTGCTTTCCTGCCTCCCTCTTTCCCTGATTGCTGTTTTCAACCCGTGTTCATCCGCGCTGAAATCCGCGTCATCCGCGTGCCTCTTGAATCGCATCGGTCTTCGCCTTCACGAACGCCGCACAGCCGGTGATGCCGCTGTCGTCGCCGAGGGCCGCCACGGTGAACGTCATCCGCTCGGCCACGCCGGGCAGCAGGTACCGCTGGGCGATGTCCCACACCCGCTCGACGAAGCTGTCGCCGAGCGCCTGCGTCACCCCCCCGCCGAGCACCACCACCTCGGGCGACATCAGGTTGACCACGCTGGCGATGCCGGCCGCCACCGCCCGCGCCGCGTCGTCCACGATGGCCACCGCCACCGGGTCGTCTTTCTCGTAGAAGGCGGCCAACTGCGAACTCTTCACCCGCTCCAGGTCCACCCCCTTCCACTCCTTCCGCACCGTCTTCGGCGCGTCGTCCAGCATCTCCTTGGCCCGCTTCATCTGGTACTTCCGTCCGGCCACGCTCTCCAGTGTCGTGCCCTTCCGCCAGTTGACGACGATGTGCCCGATCTCGCCGGCGTGCCCGTTGTGCCCGGTGAACAGCTCGCCGTTCAGGATGAACCCGCCGCCGACCCCGGTGCCGACGAACACGCCGAACACGTGCTTCGCCCCCTTCGCCGCCCCGAACGCGAACTCGCCGTAGGTGCCCATCCGCACGTCGTTCTCCAGCACCACCGGCCACGCCCACTCGGCGGGGAGGAGTTGTTTGACGTTCACGTCGTGCCAGTCCAGGTTCGGGGCGAACCGCACGACCGGCTCGTTCGGCACGATCTGCCCAGGGATGGCGAACCCCATGCCGCCGATCTGCGACGGGGAAATGTTGGCCTCTCGCATGACCGCCTCGACCGCCTGCGCCACACGGCCGATCACGCCGGCCGGCCCGCCCTCGGTCCCGGTCGGCTGCTTGTTGCGGGCGAGCAGGGTGAGCGAGTCGTCGAACAGCCCGGCCAGGATTTTCGTCCCGCCGAGATCGACGCCGAGCCAGTACCGGCTACTCATGGGAGCGGCTCCGCCGATGGGGGTTGGGTGCGAGTCCGGGCGGGTATTGTAGGGGGTTGACGAGCCGCGACCCCGAGGGAGCGGGGAAAATCGACCCCCCGCCCGCGCGGTCGCGG
>JANNVG010000720.1:0-4772 GCA_031414395.1 Fimbriiglobus sp. | reverse complement strand
GCACCGCGAGCGTCTGGGGGGTCGGCGCTCGCGAGCCTCGCGGCGAAGACGGGTGGTTCATTGGTAGAGGGGGACGGGGGGTGAGGTCCTCGTCTAACCAATCGGCAGCGCCTTCCCCTTCGCGCTCAGCAGGCGCGTCAGTTGGTCGGCACTCAACCTCGGGTCGTCCACCAGCAGCCCGCCCATCTCGGTCAGGATGTACCCTTCCAGATCATCCCCGGTCCAGCCCTCCCGCACCAGCCGCTGGCCGATGGCCTCGAGCGCGTGATCCCGCAGCTTGTCCGTCTGCCGCGAGATCGTCCCTTCATGCACGCCCAACAACCCCGCCACCTCACGCTGAGTCATCTTGTACCGCCACCGCAGGCCCAAGATCAGCCGCTCGCCGTCAGCCATTCCGCCCAGCCACTCGCGGGCGGCCATCACGAACGCCTCGTGCCAGCGGGTGTCCGTCTTGTACGCCGGCAGGGGCATGGCGATGTCGTCGTCGGGCAGCGCGGTGGCGTGCGAGTGCTGCCGCAGTTTGGATAAATGCCAGTTCTGAAACACGCGGATGAGCCACGGGGCGAGCGGGCGTTGGCCGTCGTACCGCATGAGGACGGGCACCGACCCGGCCGACTCGGGCACCAGCAAGTGACTCCAGAACTCCGTCACGGCGCTCTCCTGCTTCTCGTCGTCGCGCGGGTACAGCCGACAAGCGCGGGCGCGCAACGCATCGACGAGGAGGCAGTCGCTGCGGCCCGTGCGGGTGGCGAACAGCACCTCCCACGCCCGCTCCAACCCCTCCACGCACCCGCAACACACCGTCCAGTCGAGGGCGTACAGCCCTTCCAAGAAGCCGCCCCAGGTGATCGGGCCGGGGGCCTTCGGCGCGTAGGTGGCGACGGCCCGTTGCAGGTGCGCGCGGAAGGCGGCCTCCGACACCGCGAGTGCGGGGAACTGGATGCGGCAGAAGTGGAAGGTGATGCCCACCCGCGCGGCGTCGGCCGGGGTGAGCGGGGGAACGGCGGCGGCGGGGGTGTCGGGCACGGCAACTCACTGGAACCGGGAACGCAGTGACCGGGTGGCGTGGAACCGGGAACGCAGTGACCGGGTGAGTTGGGTACACCCCGCTCACGGCGTTCGGGGTTCCACCCGGTCACTGCGTTCCCGGTTCCACGTTACCGCGGGACGAACATGACAACCTGCACGTAGTTCGCCGACTTCGGCCCGTCGCCCAGCGGGGAGGGGGCGTTGCCCAACCCGACCGCCGACGCCTTCCGGCTGGTGAACCAACTCGTCTTCAGCCCCTTCTGCGATTCTATGTACTTGAGCACGCCCGCCGCCCGCTGCTCGGTCAGCCGCACGCCCGCGGTCGTCTCCTCCGCCTTCGGGTCGCCCGCCGCCGCGATCACCACCTCCACCTTGCCGTTCAACGTCTTCAGGTACGCGGTCAGCCGGCTGATGTGCCCGCGGCCGTCGTCGGTCAGTTGAAACGAGTCCGTCTCGAACAGGTCGGCGGCGTCGTACTGGTACACCACCGCCGTGCAGTCGGGGCGGTTAAGCAGGCGGTCGGCGTTCACCACATAGTTCCGCACCACCGGCAGGCTCTGCACGGCGTCCACGCTCTGCTTCGCGCTCTTCACCACCACGCGGGTGTCGGCCACCAGCTTGTCCACGTCGGCCGACTTCGCCTCCACCGTCTGCGCCACGCCGTCCGCCCGCTTCAGGAAGCTCCGCGAGTCCTTCGCCAACCCGCTCAGGTCGTCGTACAGGGCGTCGTCGGTCATCAGCTTGCCGAGCGACCCCTTGCCCGCCCGCACGTCCTTCAACAGGGCCTGCGTCTCGTTCGCGGTGGAATCGAGTTTGGCGACGACGCTGCTCAGGTCCGGCGTCTCCTTCGCGGTCAGTTCGCCATTCACGAGCGGGCCGGCGGCCGGCTGACCCGGTTCGATGGCGATCACCTTCGACCCGAGCGGGGAGGGGGCGAACGCCTGGGCGGTGGCGTCGCCGAACAGGCGGTCGGCGTACTTGCGGTCGATCGTCATCCGCACCGTCACGGCCGACGCCGGGCCGTCGGTCTCGGGGTACTCGACTGCCGTCACGCGGCCGGCGTCGATGCCTTTGACCCGCACGGCCGTGCCTGGGGCGATGTCGTGGGCCTCGCGCAGCCGCACGGTCACTTCGGTGCGGTCGGCGAACAGTCCCTGTTTGCCGCCCACCTTCAGCAGGCCGAACACGAGCAGGCCGACGGCGGCGAGCACCACCAGGCCGAGCCGGAGGGACTGCCGACGGGAGAGGGGCGGGGTCATGGGGAACTCCGGGCCACGGGGCGAACCGACGGATTATACCACCAGACCTGAATCAGACACCATCACCGCGAACACGTCTCGGAGCTGGCTGGCTGGCCGGCGGCTCTGCCCATTTGCGTTGCCCGCGGCGGGAACCGACGGTACAGTTGGCGTGTCGAAGTGTCGGTTCCCGCCGCGTCGCGCGTCTGCGCCCCCGAGGCCGTGTTCATGCCCCGAATCGCTCCCCTCACCGCCCTCGCGGTGATCTTGTCCGCGCACACGGTGTCCGCCGCCGACGCCCCGAGCTACCTGCACGAAGTCATTCCTGTACTCACGAAGACGGGGTGCAACCAAGGCGCGTGCCACGGCAAGGGGGCCGGGCAGAACGGCTTCAAACTGAGCCTCCGCGGGTACGACCCCGAGGCCGACCACCGCTCGCTCACCCGCGAGTTCGACGGCCGGCGGATCGACCCGACCGAGCCGGCGCGGAGCCTGCTCGTCACCAAACCGCTGACCAGCGTGCCGCACGAAGGCGGGCGCATCTTCGCCGAACGCAGCCGCGAGTACCGCACGCTGCTGGCGTGGGTGCAGGCCGGGTGTCCGGGGCCGGACGCGAAGGCCCCGAGCATTTCCAAACTCGAAATCACGCCCGGCGACAAGGTGATGAAGCCGGGCGACACGCAACAACTGACCGCCACCGCCACCTTCTCCGACGGCACCCGCAAAGACGTGACGTGGCTGACCAAGTTCGACACGAACGACGCGGCCGTGTGCGAAGTGACGCCGGCCGGCGTGGTGACGGCCAAACGGAACGGGGCGAGTGCCGTGTGGGCCGCGTTCCTGACGGAAGTGGGCGTGTTCACCGTGGCCGTGCCGTTCGACAAGCCGGTGGACGAGGCCAAGTTCGCCACCCGCAACAACGCCATCGACGACGGCATCTTCGCCAAGCTGAAGGAACTGCGGATCGAACCCAGCCGGCTGAGCGGCGACGCCGAGTTCCTGCGGCGGGTGTTCTTGGATGTCATCGGCACGCTGCCGACGCCGGCCGAGGTGCGGGCGTTCCTGGCCGACACCGCCGCCGACAAGCGGGCGAAGGTGATCGACGGTTTGTTGAACCGCCCGGAGTTCACCGACTACTGGACGCTGTTCCTGTCCGACCTGTTGCAGAACCGCAAGGAGCGGGACCACGACGTGCGGGGGGTGAAGGGGGTGCGACAGTTCCACGCCTGGATTCGGGAGCAGGTGGCGGCGGGCAAGGGGTGGGACGACATCGCCCGCGGGGTGCTGACCGCCACCGGCGACACCACCACCAGCCCGCAGGTGGGGTACTACGTCGTGACGGTGGGCGAACACCGCGAGGTGGAGAAAAGCGAGGCGGCGGAGAGCGTGGCCCAGGCGTTCCTGGGCGTTCGCATCGGCTGCGCCCGCTGCCACAACCACCCGCTCGAACGGTACACGCAAGACGACTTCTACCACTTCAGTGCCTTCTTCACCCGCATCAAGCTGGACCGCAAAGACCCGAAGGTGGGCACGACGGTGCTGAAGGTGAGCCACAACGACACCACCCAGAACAAGCAGCCGGTGCAGGTGCGGCAGCCCCGCACGAACAAGATGCTGCCGCCGCAGGTGCTCGACCGCTCAGCGGTGAGCGTGAGCACCCTCGACGACCCGCGGGCGAAGCTGGCCGAGTGGATCACGGACGCGAAGAACCAGCAGTTCAGCGGGGCGATGGTGAACCGCGTGTGGAAGCACTTCCTGGGTGTGGGACTGGTGGAGCCGGTGGACGACCTGCGGGCGACCAACCCGCCGAGCGTGCCGGCCGTGTGGAAGGCGCTCACCGACGAGTTCGTGGCGCGGAAGTACAGCCTGAAGGAGTTGGTGCGGTTCGTCGTGTCGTCGCGGACGTACCAACTGACCAGCGCGACCACGCCGGGCAACGCCACCGACGGCCGCTTCTACTCGCACTACTCCGCCCGCCGCCTGCCGGCCGAGGTGCTGCTCGACGCCATCAGTGCCGCCACCGGCAGCCGCGAGAAGTTCGACGGCTACCCGGACGGCGTGCGGGCGATCCAGATCCCCGACCCCGGCTCGCACTCGGCCTTCCTGAAGATGTTCGGCAGCAGCGAGCGGGTGACGGCGTGCGCCTGTGAACGCAACGGCGACGTGACTTTGCCGCAGTTGCTCAGCCTGCAGAACGGCGAACTGCCGAACAAGGTGAAGTACGGCACGGTGATGGAACCGCTGAATAAGCGGGAACCCGATGCGGCGGCGCACACGGAGGAGTTGTTCCTGCTCACGCTCGGCCGCCTGCCGTCGGCCGACGAGGTGGCGGCGGTGAAGAAAGCCCTGGCCGGCGGCGACCACTACGTCGAGGTGTACCGCGACGTGCTGTGGGCACTGCTGAACGCGAAGGAGTTCGCGTTCAACCACTGACGGGTGGGTTGAAATTACTGACAGTCAGGTGGGCAATGCCATTGGCCGTTAGCCCGACGCGCGAGCGAGGGG
>JANNVG010000719.1:0-7965 GCA_031414395.1 Fimbriiglobus sp. | reverse complement strand
CGCCCGCCTCGGCGCCTCGGCGCTCTCTCCCCTTCAGCAGGTCGTCGTGCCGCAGGCCGCTTTGCGACAGGTCGGCGGTCATCAATGTCCGACCCACTTCACCCGTTCGATCAGTACCGTCTGCGTGTCGTCGTCGATGACGAAGATGACGCACAACGGCCGCTCGAACAGGATTCGCTCGCCGGCGTCTCGCCCCTCGCCGGCGTTGTGCGGGTCACGCTTGAGCAGGTTCTCGACGGAGCGTCCGGCCCGGAGCATCTGCTGCTTGTCGGCGGCGCGGAGCAGTTGGGCGAGCATTTCGACCCGCGCACGCGGTGTCCAGCCGACGGCGTAGTTCATAGCAGCCCGGCTTCACGCAAGATGTCGTCCAGCGTGCAGGTGGGTTGTTTCTGCCTCCTGGCCTCGCGAGCCTCCTGCACCTCCTCGTCGGTGAACGGCCAGTACCGCCCCCGCGGCTCCGTCGGCTCGAAGTACCCGACCGGGTTCCCGCTCTCGTCGCACAGTTCCACCCGCCCGCTCGCCCCGGCGAGCAGCGCTTTTAACTCCGGCGTCAGCGTGATTCGGCTCATGTCGTGGCCCTCCTGCTGCCAGTTTACCACGCCGGGCGAGCGGCTGGCTACACCGCCCGCCTCGGCCGGCTCACCCCTTGAGAGTGTCGTCGTGCCGCAGGCCGCTCGGCGACAGTTGGCCAGTGCCGCCTTCGCCCCATCTGCGGTAGTTATGACATGATCTCGGCCACCACGCCGGGCCGCGATCAATCGTCCCTGAAGTCTTTCCCCCGACGTTCGGCCCGTCGAGCTGCGAGTCGAAGAGAGAATCCTTCTCATCCGCCCATTCCGCACAAAGTTGTCAGCCTACCCATCCCGATACTAGATGTGTGAAGCCGCGGATGGAGTGCGCGACTGCGCCCGTCGATCGGTCGTGGCCGCGACACCGAAACGAACCGAACGGACAGGCACCATGCGGGCGAGTGAGGGAACAACTTGGTGGAGGCCGTGTGTCGCCTTCGCGGTCGTGTTCGCCCTCACCGGGTGCCAGACGACCCCGCACGCCCCCGACCGCATGACGGTTTCCACCCACCTGACACAGCGGGTCGGTCACACGATCCCCGGTCCGTCCGGGCCGGCACAAGTCACTCTGCCGCCCGGTGCGGCACTCGACGACGGGATCACGGATGACGAAGCCGTTGCCATCGCCTTGTGGAACAACGCGGCGTTTCAAGAACTGCTGGTCGATCTCGGCGTCGCCCGGAGCGACTTGATCCAGGCCGGGCTGCTTCCGAACCCGGAGTTCGTGTCCTTCTTCGGCGTCACCGACAAGCCGTTCAAGTACCTGTTCGACTTCCCCATTGAGGCCATCTGGCTGCGGCCGATCCGCGTGCGGGCGGCGGCGAAGGAGGCCGACCGGGTGGGCCAACGGCTCGCCCAGGCGGGCCTCGACTTGATGCGAGACGTGCGGCAAGCCTACGCCGACGTGGTGCTGGCGAAGGAGCGGGTGCGGATCGCCGGGGACGCGGTGAAGCTGCGGGGTCGCACCGCCGAACTCGCCGAGAAGCGGTTGACGGCCGGGGACATTTCACCGCAGGAGGCGGCGACGGCCAAGATCGACGCCCTGACCGCCGAACAGGACGCCGCCCGCATCGGGTACGACGTGCCGGTTCAGGAGGAGCGGTTGCGGAACCTCCTGGGCGTCGGCCCGCTGCGGGGGCCGCTCCCACTCGACCCGTCGCCGCCGCCGGCGTGTCAGACGTTCGACGCGGACGCCCTCACGCACGACGCGATGGGAAATCGCCCGGACGCGCTCGCCGCCGCCGAAGCGGTCGCGGCGGCCGAGGTCCGGTTGAGATTCGCCAAACTCGGGTGGGTGCGGCTGCTGGGCATCGCCGACGCCACCAGCGGCACGAACGGACACCAGTTCGGCCCCGGCCTGCGGTTCACGGTGCCACTGTTCAACCGCAACCAGGGCGGGATCGCCCGCGCGGAAGCGGACCTCGAACGGGCGGTGAGGAATCAGAAGACGGTGGCGTACCAGATCATCCTCGACGTGCAGCGTGCCTCCCTTCAGTTCCAGCAGACGTGCGCCGAACTTGAAATCCTCCGCACGAAGGTCCGGCCCGAAGTGGAAACGGCCATCCGCCGCGCACAGGCGGCGTATCAAGAAGGGAACGTCACCATTTTCATCGTGCTCGAAACGACCCGGCAGCTACTCGACAACTATCTCCGTGAGGCCCAATTGCACGGCGATTTGCGGCGGTTCAGGGCCGAGTTGGAACGGAGTGTTGGCAAGCGGCTTCCCGGTGCGGTGGCTGAGGGGAAGCCGAAATGAAACTCTTTCAGCAATGGGCCTCAGTGATCCTGACGCTCGCCCTGGCCGCCGCGGTCGGCGCCGCGGCGTGGTGGCTCGTCACGCACAAGTCGGCCACGCCCACGGCCGACAAGCCGCCACCGCCGGCGAACGTGAACAAGGTGGTGAAGGAGGACGAACTCAACACGGTCACGTTGACCGAAGAGGCCGAGAAGCGGATCGGGCTGACCGTTGCGGGCGTCGAGACGAAGGCGGTACGCCGGGTGCGGGTGTACGGCGGTGAGGTGACGATCCCGGTCGGGCGAACGATCCTGGTCGCCGCCCCGCTCGGCGGCACCCTCAAAGCCCCGTCCGGCGGCGAGGTGAAAGCGGGCCAGAGCGTGAAGGCCGGGCAGCACGTCTTCCAACTCACGCCGCTGCTCACCCCGGACGGTCGGGCCACACTGTCGGCATCACTGGCCGACACCGAAGGGCAGGTGAACAACGCCAAGACGCAGGTGGAGTTGACCCGGATCGCTCTCGACCGGGCGAAGCGCGTGTTGAAGGACGGGGCCGGGAGCCAGCGGCAGGTGGACGAGGCCGATGCCGCGTACAACCTCGCCACCAAGACGCTCGACGCGGCCACGGCCCGTCAAGCCATCTTGAAGAAGGTGGTCGGCGATGCCGAGTCGGGGACCGCCGCACCGATGCCCATCGACGCCCCCACGGACGGCATTCTCCGCACCGTGTCCGCTCTCGCCGGCCAGACGGTGCCCAGCGGGGCGGCTCTGTTCGAAGTCGTCGACCTTTCAACCGCGTGGGTGCGGGTGGCGTTGCCGGTGAACGATCTCGACGCCATCGACCGTGCGGAACCCGCGCTGGTGGGCAAGCTGTCTGCCCTACTCGGCACCCGGCTCACGCCCGCCAAGCCGGTGAGCGCCCCGCCCTCGGCCAACCCGCTCGCCGCGACCGTCGATGTCTTTTACGAGATGCCGAACGCCGACGGGAAACTGACGCCCGGCCAGCGGCTCGGTGTGACGATCCCGCTCGCCGACGCCCGCGAGAGTCTGACCGTGCCGTGGTCGGCGGTGGTGTTCGACATCCACGGCGGCACTTGGGTGTACGAACAGGTCGGCCCGCGGAAGTACGCCCGTCGGCGGGTCGTCGTCGGGTACACGGTCGGGGCGGATGCCGTGCTGGCGAGCGGGCCGCCGGCGGGAATCAAGGTCGTGACCGCCGGCGTGCAAGAACTGTTCGGTGCCGAGACGGGATTCGTCAAGTAGGCGGGGCGTCGAGCACCCGGCGGTACTTCGGCGGCACCGCGGCGTAGGCGGCCCGGTAAGTTTCTTCCAACGGCGTCTCGATGTACCCATCGGCCGTCAGGTACAGGGGCATCGTCCGGAGCGGCTGGCCGACGGCAGTCGGTTCCACGAACGCCATCTTCACCGCCCCGGCGGTGTACGCTGCCAGGGTGCGGTCGGCGTCCGGCGGGAGGGGAACGGCGTCCCCGGTCAGCCGCTCCCAGAACTGCCCGTGCAGACCGGCCGGGTCGCGGGGGGTGGGCGGGTAGAGGTCGAGGACCAGCAGATGAACCCCCTGGCGCAACGCGCCGAGCAGTTTGTCGCAGAATGTCGTCCAGGCGTGTTCGCTCGTTTTGTTCCCGGACGAGACGATCTCCACGAGCGCCACCACCCCGTCCCCGCTCGTGTGGCGGATCGACACCTGCCGCTGCCGGGCGGTGTAGTTCTCCCGCTCCGCCCGAGCGACGACGCGAGTTCGCGGCAGGGCGGTCAGCAAGGCGGTGCCGCCCGCTTCGCCGGCGGGGTTGTGCCGGCCGTTGCTACCACCCGCGGACTGCTCGTGCAGCGCCATCACGTCCGGGTTCCCGCTCCCCGCGACGGGTTCGCCGAGGGCGTAATACTCGGACGGGAGCAGGCCGCCGTTCAGTGTGCGAATCAACTCCGCGATCCACGACAGGTGGAATGAGTGAAAAATCCCCGCGTCCACGCGGGTCCAGTCGTGCAGCGGCATCGGGCGGCCTCCGGGTACTCCCCCCGCCAGTATACCCCGCCCCCCCACCCGTGCCGCGAGGCGAACCCCATGCTCAGCCGCCTGATCTCGTCCTCCGTGCGTGGGCGGGTCGTCGTCCTCGCCCTGTGCGGGCTGCTGGTCGCCTACGGCGTGCAGACCATCCGCACCGCCCCGCTCGACGTGTTCCCCGAGTTCGCCCCGCCGAAGGTGGAGGTGCAGACGGAAGCCCCCGGCCTCTCCACCGAAGAGGTCGAAAGCTTGATTAGCGTTCCGCTGGAGAACGCCCTCAACGGCACCCCCGGCCTGAAGACGATCCGCTCCAAGTCGGTGCTCGGGCTGTCGTCGGTGGTGTTGCTGTTCGAGGAGGGGACCGACATCCACAAGGCCCGGCAATACGTGCAGGAGCGGGTCGCCGCCGAAGCCGTCCGCCTGCCCACGGTGGCCCGCCCGCCGGTCATCCTCCAACCCCTGTCGTCCCTCAGCCGGGTAATGAAGATCGGCATGTCGTCCGAGACGATGACCCAGCAGGACATGACGGTCCTGGCCGTGTGGACGATCCGCCCGAAACTGATGTCGATCCCCGGTGTGGCGAACGTGGCGATTTGGGGCCAGCGGGACAAGCAGTATCACGTGCTGGTCGACCCCGACCGGCTGCGAGCCTCCGGGGTAACTCTCGATCAGGTCGTGCGCGCGACCCAAGACGCCACGGCCCTCGAGTCGGGCGGGTTCGTGGACAAGCCGAACCAGCGGCTCGCCGTGCGGCACCGGGCGATGATCCACGACCCGGACGACCTGGCTCACACCGTGGTCGCCTTTCAGGGCAACGCCCCGACCCGCTTGGGCGAAGTGGCGACCGTCCGGTTCGGCTCGCCGCCGCCCATCGGGGACGCCATCATCGTCGCCAAGTCGAAAGCCGGCGAGGTGCCCGCCGAAGGCGTTCCCGGCTTGCTCCTGATCGTGGAGAAGCAGCCGGACGCGAACACGCTGGATGTCACCCGCCGGGTCGAGGCGGCGCTCAAGGAACTCGAACCGGGGCTGGCCGGCGTCGAAGTGGACCCGACCATCTTCCGCCCGGCGACGTTCATCGAGCGTGCCATCGAGAACCTCGCCCACGCCCTGTTGATCGGCTGCGGGCTGGTGGTCGTCATCCTCGTTCTGTTCCTGTTCGACTGGCGGACGGCGCTCATCAGCCTGACCGCCATCCCGCTCTCGCTCCTGTCCGCCGTGGTCGTGCTGACGGCGTTCGGCGTCACCCTGAACACGATGGTCATCGCCGGGCTGGTCATCGCCCTCGGGGAGGTGGTGGACGACGCCATCATCGACGTGGAGAACATCGTCCGCCGCCTGCGGCTGAACCGGGCGGCGGGCAACCCCGTGTCGGCGTTCCGGGTGGTCATCGACGCCTCGAACGAGGTCCGCAGTTCGGTCGTGTACGCGACCGGGATCGTCATCATCGTGTTCCTCCCCGTCTTCTTCCTCGACGGCATCGCCGGGGCGTTCTTCCGCCCGCTGGCGCTGGCCTACATCCTGGCCATTCTCGCCTCGCTCGTCGTCGCCCTGACCGTCACCCCGGCGCTCTCCTACATGCTGCTGACCGGCAACCGCGGCCAGCGGGAAGAGGCCCCCCTCGCCCGGCTCTTGCGACGGGCCTACGGGCGGGTGCTCCCCCACCTCGTCAACCGGCCGTACCTCGCCCTCGGCGTCATCCTCGCCACGTTCGTGTTGAGCGGGGCCGCCGCCACCCGGTTCGGGTCGGAGTTCCTGCCCGAGTTCCAGGAGACGGACTTCCTGATGCACTTCATCGCCAAGCCGGGCGCGTCGGTCGAGGAGATGGACCGGACGACGGTCCTCGCCAGCCGCGAGCTGCGGGCCATCCCCGGCGTGCGGAACTTCGGCTCGCACATCGGCCGAGCCGAGGTCGCCGACGAGGTGTACGGCCCGAACTTCACCGAACTGTGGATCAGCATCGACCCGGACGTGGATTACAACGCCACCTTGAAGCGCATCCAGACCGCAATGGACGGCTACCCGGGCATGTTCTGCGACGTGCAGACGTACCTCAAGGAGCGGAGCAAGGAGGTGCTGTCCGGCACCAGCTACAGCATCGTGGTGCGGCTGTTCGGCCCGGACATGGACGGGCTGCGGGCGAAGGCGAAGGAGGTCGAGCGGGCGATGTCCGCGGTCGAGGGCGTGACGAACCTGAAAGTCGAGTCGCAGGTGCTCGTCCCCCAGATCGAGGTGCGGCTGCGGCCCGAGGCGGCGGAACGCTACGGCCTGACGCCGGGCCACCTGCGGCGGGCCACGACGACGCTGCTGCGGGGGACGAAGGTGGGCGAGGTGTACGAGGGGCAGAAGCGGTTCGACGTGGTGGTGTGGGGCGAGCCGCATTGCCGCGACGACGTGGCGGCGATCCGGGCGCTGCCCGTCGACACGCCGGCGGGGGTGCAGGTGCGGCTGGCGGACGTGGCCGACGTGCTGGTGGTGCCGATGCCGAACGAGATCAAGCGGGAGGCGGCCTCCCGGCGGATCGACGTCACCTGCAACGTGAAGGGCCGCGACCTGGGGGCCGTCGCCGCCGAGGTC
The DNA here is from genome assembly GCA_031414395.1 of Fimbriiglobus sp. GTDB lineage: Bacteria > Planctomycetota > Planctomycetia > Gemmatales > Gemmataceae > JALHQU01. The sequence continues at coordinate 1,068 of JANNVG010000719.1, read as the reverse complement.
GAAACGCAGGTGCGGGGGTTGACCTACGAGACCGGATACCACCCCGTCTTCTTGGGCGAGGAGGCCGGCCGGCGGGAGGCGAGCCACCGCCTCTACGCCCTCGCGGGGTTGGCACTTGTGGGCGTGCTTCTGGTCATCTACTCCGACTTCAAATCCTGGCGGCTCACCCTCATCGTCGCGTTCACCCTGCCGTTCGCGCTGGTCGGCGGCGGGGTCGGGGTGGCGCTCACAGGCGGGGTCGTGTCACTCGGCTCGCTGGTCGGGTTCGTGACCGTCCTCGGCATCGCGGCCCGCAACGGCATCATGCTGGTGAGCCACTACCGGCACCTCGAAGACCACGAGGGCGAGGCGTTCGGGGTGGGGCAGGTGCGGCGCGGGTCCGAGGAACGGCTGGCCCCGATCCTGATGACGGCGCTGGCGACCGGGTTGGCCCTGCTGCCGCTGGTGGTCGGCGGTCAGAAACCGGGGCACGAAGTCGAGTACCCGCTGGCCGTCGTCATTCTCGGCGGGCTGGTCACGTCCACCCTCCTGAACCTGTTCCTGTTGCCGTCCTTGTACCTGCGGTTCGGTCGCCGCACCACCGCCGAGCGGAACGAATCACACCCGATTTCGGGGCGGTTGGCGTCGAAAACTTCCGCCGACGTGCTACCTTAATTCTTTTCCACGATGCCGCCGGTTCACCCCGTCGGCCGACCTTTTCGGAGTCACGGCAATGGGCAACCCGGCCGGCGATCGGCGCAAGAAGAGCGAGAAGCGGCGGGCGAAGTTCGAGGCCCGGCTGGGCGGACCGCTGGCGTACATCCCGAAGGAGGCCCGCGAGGAGGCGTTCAAGGCCATCGCCGCCGAGGAGCAGAAGATGGCCGCCGAAGAAGCCGCCAAGAAGAAGTGACGTGACGCGACCGAGGGTGTGCCGCTGGAAGTCGGCAGTACACCCCCCACCCGCCGGGTTCACGTCGTGAACTCCGGCGACCTCCCCCGCACGGGGGGGGGGGTCGGTGGCTTCTCGTGACTGGGACCGTGGGGGAACGCAACAACCCCCCCCCCCCCCGTGCGGGGGAGGTCGGACGG
>JANNVG010000718.1:0-1669 GCA_031414395.1 Fimbriiglobus sp. | reverse complement strand
CGCTTCCACACCCGGCCACTCACGCCGCCTCGCCGTTCGCGCGGCGTTCGAGCACCTTCACCGTGAACCCGCCGATCCGCTCCGCCCCCTGGGTGAACAGCCAGTCGTTCAGCCCGGCCCGCGACACCCGCACCGGCTGGCCGCGGCGGACGGCCCGCACCGTCGCCGGGTCGTTGTCCAGTTGGCCGTAGATGTGCTGGGCGTCCACTGCCGTCACCGTCAGCCACATGTACTCGCGGCCGTAGTCGTCCATGAACCGCGCCTTCACGGCGAAGTGGTCGGCGTCGGTGCGGTGGGCGAACGCACTCAGGAACTCGCCGAACCGGCGGTGGGCCTCGGTCACGGCGGCGGACAGTTGCGGGTCGTCGTCGGGGATGCTCACCAGGTGCGGGGGCGGGGCGGACGGGGCCAGTTCGTCGTCGGGGTTGTCGTCGGCCTCGTCCGCCAGAATGCTGTCGATCAAGTCGTCGGCGTCGGACGGCGGGTCGCCGCGTTCGACGGCCGTGGTCCGCCAACGATTCGGCCGGTGGATGCTGTTCATGAATCGGTCGTTCACGTCCGCCCCCTTTGCGTAACCGCGTCGGAGTGGAGAGGCGCCGCCGAGTGAAGCAATAAACTGTCTTCGCCCGCCAAGCAATCGCGGTCTGCCGCGAAACGGGGAAGCATGACTGCCGGGATTCAAACGGTATCAACCTTGCCGGCTCTGCCGGTTCGTCCGGCGGACGGGCACAAGGGGACGTTCGGTACGGTGTTGGCGGTGGCCGGCAGCCGCGGCATGAGCGGGGCGGCGGTGCTGTGCGGCAGTGCGGCCGTCCGCGGCGGGGCCGGGCTGGTGCGGGTGGCGTGCCCGGCCGACATTCAGGCGGTGGTGGCGTCCGGCAACCCGTGCTACACCACGAGCGGATTGACCGGGGCGGATCAACTCGACGAGTACGCCGATCAGGTGCTGAAGCTGGCGACGAGTGCCGACGTGATCGCCGTCGGGCCGGGATTGGGACAATCGGACGCGGTGCGAACGCTGGTGCGGCAACTGGTACTCGGCGTGTCACTCCCGCTGGTGTTGGACGCCGACGCGCTGAACGTGCTGGTGCCGGAGCAGCTGCGAGACCGAAAGGCGCCGGTCGTACTCACCCCGCACCCCGGCGAGTTCGCCCGCCTGACGAACACGACGACGGCTCTGGTGCAGGCGAACCGGCTGAACCTGGCCATCGGGTTCGCCCAGCAGTGGCACGCGGTGCTGGTGTTGAAGGGGCAGCACACCATCGTGACCGACGGCAGCCGGGTGTACGTGAACGGCACCGGCAACCCCGGCATGGCGACCGGCGGGACGGGCGACCTGCTGACGGGACTGATCGCCGCGCTGGTGGCGCAAAAGATGTCGGCGTTCGACGCGGCCGTGCTGGGGACGTGGGCCCACGGGCGGGCGGGCGATCTGGCGGCGGAGTCGGTGGGCCAGACGGCGCTGTGTGCGACCGACGTGCTGTCGCATTTGCCGATGGCACTGCGCGAGGTGGAACGGGGGGAGTAGTCGATCGATCACGCGCCCGCCGCGTGGCAAGCGGCCGGCGCGTGTGCCGGGGGCGAAGTGCCGGGCGCGTGGTGATTGTTACTGACCTTCGGAAAAGGAATGCCAGCGGACGGGTGCAACCACACCCAGGCCGAAGGCCTG
>JANNVG010000717.1:0-3185 GCA_031414395.1 Fimbriiglobus sp. | reverse complement strand
GTCACCGCCGCCACCGCAACGGCCGCGGTCGAAGCGGCGCTGGTGAACACCATCACCGCCACCGTCGGCACCACCTCGGCCAGCTACGACGCCGACCCCGATACCATCGGCACGACGACCGCCGCGCACCTGCCGTTCGTCGTCGTCACCACCGCTACCGCTGGGCAGTTCATCTTGAAGCTGGAAGACCTGGCGCTGATGCCGGGGATGCCGCCCGATTGGGACTACAACGACCGCACCTGGACCGTCACCGTCACCGAACTGACGACCATTTCCGTCACAACGCCCGCCCCGGCCGAAGAATCGGCCGACGGTTCCCGCCCGGTGGTGGTCGAACTGACGCGAACCAACGGCACCGCCGGCAGCCTGGATCAACCGCTCTACCTGCCGTTCACCCTGGGCGGCACGGCCACACCGGGCGTCGATTACACTTCGCCCCCTACACTCTTCGCCGTCTTCACGGCGGGCCAAGCAACAACTCAAATCGTACTCCCGGTGATCGCCGACACGCTCACGGAAGGCCCGGAAACGGTGCTCTTCCAGTTCGCCCCACCGGTGGGTGTGGCACCCGCAGTGACTGACACGACGGTCACGATCTACGATCCGGGCCGACCTTCTAGCACGCCGGACTCATACTCGGTCAAGGCGAACACCTCCGCCCTGCCGAACCACGGTAGCGGCAACGTGCTGGCAAACGATTGGGACAGCGACAACGACCCCTTGACCGCCATTCAACTCGACACGCCGGACCACGGCACGTTCACGCTTAGCCCGAACGGGGACTTCACGTTCACCCCGGCGGCGGGCTTCGTAGGGTACGACTCCTTCGCCTACGCGCCGACGGACGGCCAACAGCTTGGCGAGCCAGTCACAGTGGACTTGTGGGTGTATGATGACGCGCCGGTCGCCTCCGACAGCGATCACACGCTCCGACCGGGACAGGTGCTGAGCTTCGACGCACCGGGGTTGCTGTCGCTCGCAGCGGATAGCGACGACACGCAGTTGACGGCGGCGCTGGTGAGCGGAGCCACCCACGGGACGGTGAGCGTTTCCGCGGACGGGTCGTTCGTGTATACGCCCCAAGCCGGATTCCTGGGCACCGACCAGTTCACCTATCGCGTCAGCGACGGCGTGCTTCAGAGCGACCCGCAGCAAGTCCGCGTCAGTGTGTTCAACACGACCCCCGAGGGTACTGCTGACGAGTTTGTGGTGTGGGCGGGCGACGGACTGGTCGCGGGTGAGGCGAACGTGTTCGACAACGACATGGACGCAGACGGCGACACCCTCCAGGCGGTGTTGCTGTCAGCCCCGCAGTACGCGGCGGCGGGTTCGTTCAATCTGTCCGCCGACGGCATTGTCACCTATGAACTGTTGGCCAACCTGCCCGCAGCATTCACTGGGACGGACACGTTCACCTACGCGATCTCGGACGGGTTCACGCAGTCGGCACCGATCACGGTGACGATTCAGGCACCGTCGCACGTGGTGGCGGTGAACGACTACTACGTTCTCGGTGAGAGTGGTTCGCTCGTGGTGTCGGCGTCGGACGGTGTGCTGGCGAACGACCTCGCCCCACCCGGAACGACGCTCACCGCCACCTTGACTCAGGGGATTCCGTCGGATGTTGGGACGCTTCAGTTCAACCCCGACGGCAGTTTCATCTTCACTCCGGGGGCCAACTTCAACGAACAGATCTCCTTCCGCTACGGCACCTGGGACGCGGGCACTTCGACGCTCCAGCAGGGGTGGGTGAAAATCGTCGGCCGGATTCTCGCTGCCACCCAGGTGAGGTTGCAACAACTCACGTATGCGACGCCAGTATCCCCGCCCGTGCCTCCGGGCACGCCGAAGCCCCCGACGGCGCCGGGCGCGACGGTCATCGCCCGCGACGTCTCGACCGATCCGCCATACACGGGCCCAACCTGGTTGGACAAATCCCTTGACGGCATGATCGATGAGGAGGGCGAACAGAGGAACCCGGTGCGATACACGCAAAAGAGCAAGCTGGAAGTGCAGAATGTGAGGCTTGTCGTGACCGCGGGGTTTGCTGATGTGATGGAGCAACTCTCGAAAGAGAAGAAGTTGAGAGCGCGGGCGACCGGCATGGCCGGAATCAAATTCGGATTCGACGCCAGTAACACGTTGAAAGTTCAATATCAAAAAGATGGCACGCAAACCCCCATGGTATACATCGAGAAGGCCACTTCGGACAACGCTCTGCCTGAGGAGGTGAACTTCCACCAGGATTATGAGTTGAGTTGGGAAATTTCGACCGACGGCGGGAAGTCCTGGTTCACACCGGTTGTGAACAGGAGCAAAACGACAATGTACATTACCTTCGCCGATCCAAAACCAGACAGCGGTGTACCGCTGAAGGAGGCATTGCTTCACATTTCCACACGGGTTCCCCCCAAGAAGTACATCGAGCAAGAATTCGTGGATGCAGTGTTCAAGCGATTCGCCCCGGAGCAAGCGGGTGACACTCCAAAGATCAAGCGAACCGACGGCGCGGCGATGCAGTATTACGGCAAGTGGAATACCACGAACGGGCTCTGGATCGGGCTGATTCAAGACCTGGATGGGATGTGCGGAAGTTGGGCCTTGCTCTTCCGGAGTTGCCTGCTGGCGAACGGAGTCACAGTCGATGGCAAACTGACGGTGCCAGACCACAACGGCGAGTGGTTCCTGGTCAACAAATGGAAATTCGCTGGCACAGCCAACCTGCCGATGGCAGTTGCCCACAAGGGCAAGAGCTATACTCACTTCAACGCGATGGATGACGAGGACAAACTGATGGTCAAGGTCGACAGGATGAAGGCGAGTTATGCGGCCAACAGCTATAAATGGAAAGGCACTCCGGGCGTGTCGGACGAGCAAGGTATTCCGGGACAACACCAGAAAAACCCGGTCTCGATCTTCCCAGAACACGCCCTGATGACCTATGGCAAAACGCTCTACGACCCCAGTTATGGTATGTCCTACGCCAGCCCGAACGCCGCTACCGTGGAAGCGGCACAGGCGGCGAATCTGCTCAAGTTCGAGAATGAGTGACTGTCCCACAAGGTGGTGTTAAGCGGCATTGTGATATTGGAACTCGGCGTCCACATGTTTCGGCTTCAGCCGGTTGAGCATGAGGTGAATCATGGCCAACTTGACGAAGGCCTCCGACGACCGGACGCTCTTCT
>JANNVG010000716.1:0-2887 GCA_031414395.1 Fimbriiglobus sp. | reverse complement strand
CGATGTGCTTCGGTTGGGTGGCAGCGGCATCAACGGCAGGCTCGTTGTCGCCATCTGGCTGGTACGCACCCGTCTTGTCTGGGTCGTTCATGGCTTGCCCATCCGTCACACACGGGTGCCGTCGGTGTGGGGAATCCTATTGGAACGACACCGGCTGGGACAGAATCGCACGGCCGACCGCGGGCGGTCAACCGGCCGGAGTGCGGTTGACCAGAAGGCGGACCAGCGTCCCCCGTGGCCGGTTGCTTACAACCGGCCACGTTCTCCCGCCGGTCGAACTGTGGGGATTCTGGGGACGGGTTCGGAGAGATTGAGTGAACGTCTCGTATCATTCAGCCGGATGTCAGTGCACTGAATTCGGTCGATTTGGTGCACTGAATTCGGTAAAATCTGCCCATGACCCGCTTCCGCCGCGATGCCGGACAACGGGTCGGTGACGAGCGAAAATGTCTGAAATCGTAGGGGAAGGCAACAAAAAACCCACCGGGATCACCCGATGGGCAAGAGTGCCGAGGACAGGACTTGAACCTGCACCCCCTTGCGAGGACCAGCACCTCAAGCTGGCGCGTCTGCCAGTTCCGCCACCTCGGCATTCGTACCTGAAAGGTAGGGGAATCCGACCCCGGCAGCAAGGGCGGAATCTCCACTCTCTGGAACCGGGAACGCAGTGACCGGGTGGAACCCACACCCACCCGGTCACTGCGTTCCCGGTTCCAAGAAGCGTGCCACCTCCACGGCATACGGCCCCGGCATGGTGTACTGCGGGTAGTGCCCGCACGGGGTCAGTTCCACCCGCCGCACGTCCGGCACGCCCGCCTCCACGTCCGCCTCACTCGCCCGCGGCACCACCGCATCACGGTCTCCTCCGACCATCAGCACCGGGTGCGGGATGCCCGGCAACTGCGGGCGGAGGTCGAGTTCACTGATCGTGAGGGCGCGGCTGGCGGCGGCCTGGATCGGCGTCTTCCCACTGCACTCCACCAGGAAGGCGTGCATTTCCGGCGGACACCCGACGAACTGCGGCAGGTCGATGGGCGCCATCAGTTGCCGGCGGAAGGGCAGTCGGTTCATCCGCCACGACCAGTAGCGGGCGAGCGCCGCCGGCCACTTCTCATACGGCTGCAACGGCCGACGGGCGAACCCGCCCTGGAGCGCCGCCTTGCGGAACCGCTCCGGGTTGCGGGCCAGCGCTCGCAGTGTAATGGTGCTGCCGAACGACGTGCCGAGGATGTCCGCCTGCGGCAGTTGCAGGTGATCCATCAGGGCGATCAGGTCGTCAACGTAGTGGTCGTGTTGATACTGAGTGAGCTTCGCGTCGTCGTCCACGCCGTTCGGCAGGTCGTAGGCGACGACACGAAACCCGCGGTCCACCAACTCGGCGAGCAACATGCAGAAGCAAAGTGGCACGTCGCACAGCCCGTGAACCTTCACGACGACCGGCCCGATGCCCCAGTCGAAGTACCGCATCCGGTAGCGGCCGGTGTGAACGAACTCCACCCGCGCTTCGGCCGCGAACCGCGCGCGGGCGCGGGCCAGGTCGTCGGGCGTCGGGTGCGGGCGGTTCATGAATGTGTTCTGCTCGCTCCGCGAGCGGTCCTTGTTGAACCCGCTCGCGGAGCGAGCAGAGCACTTACCCCACCTTCTTCAAGAACGACACGCGGCCGGTGCTCACCCACTCGACCACGAGGATGTTCCCGTCCTTGTCGAAGGCGGCGTCGTGCGGGTGGACGAACTTGCCGGCCACCCACTCCTTCGGCTTGGTGCGGATGTTCTCGCCGAGGACCTTCTTCCGCCAGTCGGCGTCGTCACCCAGGTGGGCGAGCACCTTGTTGTCCTTCCCGAACAGGCTGACGCGGGCGTGCAGGTCGGACACCAGCAGCACGTCCCCGCGGGTCTTCGCGTGGGCGGGGAACAGCACCACCTCGTCGGCCTTCGTCGCCGACAGCGCCTTGCCGTCCATGTCGAAGGTACTCAGGCGGTGGTTCGCCCGGTCGCACACCACCAGCACCGGCTTGTCCTTGTCGCGGGCGTCGATCCACTGGCCGTGCGGCGTTTGCAGCTTGCCCACGTCCTTCCCGAGGCCGCCGAACACCTTCGTCAGCTTGGCGTCTTTGTCGTACTGGAGGATGAAGTGCGACCCGTACCCGTCGCCGACGATGAACCCGCCGTCGGCGATGAAGCAGATGTTGGTCGGGTTGTAGGCCGGCTCGACCATCTTGGTCGGGTCTTTCGCGTCCGGCCGCTTGGCGTACTCCTTGCAGTCCGGCCGGCCCATGCTCCACACCACCTTCCCCTTCAGGTCGGTCTTCATCACCTTCAACTCTTTGGTCCACGTGTTGCTCAGGTAGCAGAACTCGTCGCTCCCCTCCTTGCGGATTTCCACCCCGTGCCCGCCGCCGTGGAACTCCTTGCCGAAGCTCCGCACGAACTTGCCCTTCGGGTCGAACACCAGGATCACGTCCATCTGCTTGCCGACGCCCTGGTGGGTGACGTAGGCGTTCCCTTCGGAGTCGTAGGCGACGTTGTGCGTGGTCTGCCAGGCGTAGTCGTTCGGCAACTCGCCCCAGGCGTGGCTGGTCACTTCGTACTTGTGCCCCTCGACGCCGAGCACCGGGTTCTTGGTGCCGCCCTTGTCTTCGGCGCCGAGGATGATCGGCCCGGTGGCGACGGCGGCGGCGGTCGCGGCGGTGGTGGCGAGGAAGTCGCGGCGGTTCATGGCGGGTTCCGGGAGAGGGAGAAGGCGGCGGGGGCAGTGTAAACAGGGGACGTGATTTCGGCGAGCCGAGCGGCGTGACGAATCGATGCCTGGCGAATCCGGCCCGGAAGGGCCGGGGGTGGGGGGGTGAGGTGCCTGGCCCCACCCCCCCACGGCCCGGGGGGGGCGGGG